>CAZTTW010000999.1:0-2266 GCA_964616265.1 uncultured Myxococcales bacterium
AAAAGGCGAATCGCGAGGTCCTGCTTTTGCTCCTGCAGGTCCTTGAAGACGGTCGACTGACCGACGGCCGCGGGCGAACCGTCGATTTTTCGTCGTCGGCCGTGGTGATGACGTCGAACCTCGGCAGCGAGGCGTATCGACGAAAAGGGGCACCGCCGGCCGCGACGGTTTTGGCGCTCGCGCGCAATCGGCTCCCACCCGAGCTGTGGAACCGCATCGACGAAATCCTCTGCTACGGTCCGCTGTCGAACGTCGAGCTGGGATCCGTGGTCGCGCGCATTGCACGGGACTCGAGCGCACGCTTGCACGCCGAGCGAGGTATTTCGTTCACCGTCGACGACAGCGTCATCGCCGAGGTCCTGCGGCGGGAAACGGATCGCAGCCTGGGTGCACGCCCGCTTCGCCGCGCCTTCGAGCGACTGGTAGAGGGACCGCTGGCGCAAGAAATCGTCGACGGCCGTCTTCACCGTGGAGCCAAGCTGCGCCTCGCCTGCAACGCCTCCGGCACCCTGGCCATCAGCACGATGCTCTAGCTCCACGCCTTCTTGAGGAGCCAGGTCTTCACCACCTGGGTGAGCGCCAAATAGCAGCCGACGGTGATGAGCAGAAACGGCCAGTAGAAGGCCGGCAGTGGGACAAAGCCCAGCGCGCCTGCGACCGGCGAATACGGAAGGTAAAGCCCCGCCGCAATCACCACCAGCGTGGTCAGCCCCATCGGCCAGCTCGCTCGGCTTTGCACCAGCGGCATCTTGTTCGTGCGAATGACGTGGATGATGAGCGTCTGTGTAATCAGCGACTCGACGAACCAGCCGGTTTGGAAAAGCGACGCATGCGCCGGCGTATTCGCGCCGAACACGAAGTACATCAAAAGATACGTCGTGTAGTCGAAGACCGAGCTGCACGGTCCGATGAGCAAGATGAACTTGGTGATGTCGTTCATCGACCACGGCCGCGGACGCGTCGTCTGCTCGGGATCCACGTTGTCGGCAGGGATCGGGACCTGGGAGAAGTCGTAAAGCAGGTTGTTGGTCAGAATCTGGATAGGTGCCATGGGAACGAAGGGCAGGAACGCGCTCGCGCCTACCACCGAAAGCATATTGCCAAAACTCGAGCTGGCGCCCATGCGGATGTATTTGAGGATGTTGGCGAAGACTTTGCGCCCTTCCAGCACGCCGTCGCCGAGCACCAGCAGGCTCTTCTCGAGCAACACGAGGTCGGCCGACTCCTTGGCGATGTCGACCGCCGAGTCGACCGAGATACCGACGTCGGCCGCACGCAACCCAGGCGCATCGTTGATCCCGTCGCCGAGAAAGCCGACCACGTGCTTCTTGCTTTGCAGGGCCAAGATGATGCGGTGCTTGTGCGCCGGGGCCAAGCGCGCGAACAACGTCGTGCGCTCCACCACGGCGGCCAGCTCGGCGTCGGACATGGATTCGATTTGGCTGCCCAGCAGCACGTGGTCGGTCGGGATGCCGACCTCGTGGCAGATCTTCTTGGTCACCAGCTCGTTGTCGCCGGTCAGAACCTTGACCGAGACGCCGTGCTCTCGCAGCGCGGCGATGGCCGGCGCTGTGGTGTCCTTGGGCGGATCGAAGAAGGCAATGTATCCGCGTAAAACCAGAGCGCATTCGTCCGCTTTGGCGTAGGCCGCCTTGCGGTCGAGGTCGCGGTAGGCGATGGCCAGCACGCGGAACCCATCGGCCGAAAGGCGTCGGTACTCTTCGCGCAGGTCTTCGATGAGCACCGTCTCCATCGGGAGAATCTCGCCGTCGTACTCGAAGTACGAGCAGCGCTTGAATACCTCTTCAGGCGCTCCTTTGCAGATGAGGCGGGTATTGCCTGCGGGAGTCTCGACGATGACCGACATCAGCCGACGAGCGAAATCGAACGGAATCTCGTCGATCTTCGTGTGCGCCGAGACCTTGAATTGGTCGTGAATCTCCTGCCTATGGGCCAAGACGGCGCGATCGAGGACGTTCTTGAGTCCCGTCTGAAAGTGGCTGTTGAGGTACGCCTGCATGAGCACCTCGTCGTCCTCGTCGAGTTGAACGTCGCAGTGCTTTTCCAGAACCACGTGATCCATGGTCAGCGTGCCCGTCTTGTCGGTACACAGCACGTCCATGGCACCGAGGTTCTGGATCGAGTTCAGGCGCTTGACGATGACCTTCTTCTTGGACATGGCCATGGCGCCCTTAGACAGGCACACCGTCACGATCATCGGCAGCATCTCGGGCGTCATGCCGACTGCAACCGCCAACGCGAAAAA
>CAZTTW010001000.1:0-2260 GCA_964616265.1 uncultured Myxococcales bacterium
ACCCCGAAGCCAAGGCGTTGCTGCGCAAGATCGAGAAGGACGGCAGTGTGGCTCCTCGGACAACGGAAAAAGAGCTTGGAAGCCCAAAATTCGCCAAGTGCCTGGCAACCGTGCGCACTCTCGACCGTCTGGCTGATTACGGCCTGCGCGTCGAAGAGAAAAGTGCGCTGGCGGACAAGCTGAAAAAGGTCGTCGATTTCATCCTCGCCTCACAGCAGAGCGACGGCGGTATCGCGGATCTGACCGTCGGCGAAGGTCCCAAGGGCAAGGCGAAGATCGCCGCCGTGCACTTTCAAGGCTGGGCGCTGTCGGCCATCTGTCGCGCCGGCTTCGAAAGCGACCCACGCATCGAGAAAGGGTTTCGCTTCTTGCTGTCGCTTCGTCAGGACGACGGCGGCTGGGCGTGGCGTGGCGTGCGTACCGATTCGGCCGCTCGGCCATCGAGCCACCTCATCACCGGCATGGTCTTGCGCGCTTTCGCATCGTCGAAAGAGCATCGCGGAACGCGCGAAGCCCGGCGCGCTGGCGAGCTGCTTGCCACGCGATTTCTGCAGCCGGATCGCTACGACGATCGGAAAGCGCCTTCGTACTGGGAAATCCTCACCGAGCCGCGCTTCTACACCGACGTGCTCGATGCGCTCGATACGATTACCAGCATCGGGCTCGGCAAAGAAAACTCCGGCGTGCGCACGGCGGAGGCCTACTTGCGCTCGCGACAGGCCAAGGATGGCCTGTGGTACCCCGGCACGCCGGTCAAAGGCGACAGCGCGATCTCGCGCATGCCGGCCAAAGCGTCGAAGACGGCCCGGGATCCCAAGGACGTGGCGGAAGGCATCGGCCTGACTTTGCGCGTCCTGGTCGTCCTGCGAAAAATCAACTAGAAATTGGCCGTGCCAAAATTCACCGTTGCCGACGTCCGGGCGATCCACGATCTCCCGTTACCCGATCTTCTGTTCCGAGCCCAGCAAATCCATCGCGAGCACCATCGACCGAACGAAGTTCAGTTGTGCTCGCTTCTCTCCATCAAAACTGGTGGATGTCCCGAGGACTGCTCCTACTGTCCTCAATCCAGCCACTACGACACCGGCGTCGCCCGCGAGAAACGTCTGGCGGTCGAGCAGGTCGTCGAGGCGGCCTCACGCGCGAAAGCGGCCGGCGCCACGCGCTTCTGCATGGGCGCCGCAGGTCGCGGCCCGCAAAACGGCGAAGCCTTCGAAAGCGTGCTGGCCATGGTGCGAGCGGTGCGCGGCCTCGGCCTCGAGGCATGCATTACCCTCGGCATGCTCACCGACGAGCAAGCCCAGCGCCTGGCGGAGGCCGGGCTCACCGTCTACAACCACAACGTTGATACGTCCCGAGAGTTCTACGGGAACATCATCAAGACCCGCACCTACGACGACCGCCTGGCCACACTCGCACGGGTGCGCACGGCCGGCATCAAGGTGTGCAGCGGCGGCATCATCGGCATGGGTGAATCCGTCGACGATCGCTGCGGCATGCTGGCGACCCTGGCGAATTTGGAGCCACCACCAGAGAGCGTGCCCATCAATGCGCTCGTGGCGGTGCCGGGAACCCCACTTGCCGATCGGCCGCCGGTCGATCCCCTGGAGCTGGTGCGCATGATCGCCACCGCACGCATCTTGATGCCTCGATCGCAGGTCCGACTGTCTGCCGGCCGCTCGGGCTTATCCCGGGAAGCGCAGGTGCTTTGCTTCCTGGCCGGCGCCAACTCGTTCTTCTTCGGCGACAAGCTGCTCGTCACCGGGAACCCCGACGTGGAAGCCGACCAAAAGCTGCTCCGCGACGCGGGCATGCGCCCAGCGCCGCCGATTCACTAGAGAAGCGAAGCCCGAGCTGGCTCGTCATTCGAACGAGCAGATATACTCGGTAATATCACTTGCGACCGTGATGGTGAAGCCGCTCTTGCCGGGCACGCGGAACAGCGTGCCCGCAGCGTAGCTCTCCCAACTCTCGCTGCCGTCGAGCTTGACCCGGCAGGCGCCCGCAATGATCTCCATCTTCTCGGGAGCGCCGGTGCCGAAGTGGTATTCGCCCGGATAGATGAGGCCGAGCGTCTTCTTGCTGCCGTCGGCGAAGAGCAGGGTGTGGCTTACGACCTTGCCCTCAAAATAGATGTTGGCTTTGCAGACGGCGGTAACGCCCGCGAATTCGGTGGGAATGGTGCTCGACATGGCGGCAGACTGCCATCGTCGGCGAACGATCGCAACCGGGCCGCGACCTACGCCCGGTACTCTCGTCC
>CAZTTW010001001.1:0-2260 GCA_964616265.1 uncultured Myxococcales bacterium
GAGCGCTGAGAAGTCTTTCTGGCCTCGAGCCGATTGGAGGTATGCAATCTCTTTCGCAATGGCAGGCTCGAATTCGCTCAGCTTGATCAGCGGGAACTCTAGATGTTCTGCGAGCCGCCAGGGCGATAGCGGCTCGTGGGCCCGAAGACCGAGCTCACCCCGCATCTCGCGCGCATACCAGTTCGCTTCTGTCTTGAAACCGCGGCGATAGCCCACTGCTGACGCTCACTTGATACGCAACTGCTGATACGCCGTCTTGATGAGTGCCTCGAGCGCCTTCGCACCTTCGGGAGAAAGCTTCGGGTCGGCCCGAAAGTGGGCGGTGACCACAGTAAGTGGTTCAGCCTCGGCTATCCGGCCAGCCTCTCCGATATAGAAATTCTCGGCCGCGAGACCCGCCCAGCTGCAAAGCGCTGCGAGACTGTCGATGTCTGGTCGGCGGCCCTGCGACATGCGGGTAAGGGTCGACGCGGGGACCTTGGCCTGCTCCGCGACTTTCTTCCAAGTCAGCTTCTTAGCCTGACGCTGGGCGTCGACGGCCGAAAAGAAAGCGTCCCCATCGAATCTTTCTGAGCTCATGGTTGCTTGCTATCTTGCAATTCGCGACCTTCCGCGCAATATCTATCGTGAATTGCGATGTAGCAATTCAGCGCCGAGATAGCAATGGACCGGCGACTCTCAAGGGTAGGTTAAAAGGGGAGAGCCCGGATTGAACCTCCTCAACAATGACTTGGCCACCTGGACGGTGGGCACCGCGTCCCCGTCCTCACCTAGACTCAGGAGCAAAAGTTGAAGAAAGACCAGCTGTTCGTCGAACGACGCCCGCAGGGTGATTATGCCGTCCGTCGGCCGAATTCGGAGCGTGCCAGTGATGTCCTGCCGACTCAGGGCCAGGCCATTGGTCGCGCGCGCGAGCTCAGTCCGAATACGCCGCCGCTTGTCGAACGGGTCCGGCACACTGATGCCGGCGGCCCCGATAAATGGCGCAAGCCGTGATCGACGTGAAATGGCCCGGGCGGCAGTACCCGGGCCAGTTCCACCTGAACCGCGGATCGGCTCGCGGTAACGATTAAGAGGCATGCAGGAAGGTCGGCATGAAGAGGCTGATATTTTGTTTCGACGGCACGTGGCAGAAGCTCACACAGCCCAATCCCACGAACGTCGTCCTGACTGCCGAGAGTGTCGTCCCCTCCGTCGAGAACAACGTCGCGCAGGCGGTGTTCTACGATCAAGGTATCGGCAGCGGCAATCATTTCGGCGAGCATCTGCTCGGCGGCATGTTCGGCATAGGCATGATGGATGTCCTGGCTGATGCCTACCGCTTCATGATCTTCAACTACGAGGCAGGCGACGAGATCTTCGTCTTTGGCTTTTCGCGCGGCGCCTTTACGGCTCGGTCCTTCGTCGGGCTGATCAGCACCTGCGGCATCCTCGATCGCCGTTCTGCTGGCGAGGCAGCCAACCTCATCAAGCGCTACGAGACCCGGCCCAGAAAAAAATACGAAAGCGTGGGAAGACGCGATGATGGCGTATCGCGCGAAATACTGTACGCGCGTCACGGTAAGCGCCGAGGAGGACGCCTGGCGGGCGAACAACCTCCCCAACTATGAGTCCGGAGATGCACCGCTTCTGGATGTGCAGTATGTCGGCGTCTGGGAGACGGTAGGCGCTCTGGGCGTGCCCGGGTGGTTGCATATTTCCGCGCTGTTCGACTGGCGATATCGATTCCACAACACCGACCTGACGCCGCTAGTGAAGTTCGGGCGGCACGCGGTAGCGGTCGACGAGCGGCGGCTTGACTACAAACCGACGCTTTGGATCAACATTGATAAGCTAAACGGTGACCGGGGCTTTTCATCGACAAGCCCCGACGCGCCCTATCAACAGAAGTGGTTTCCTGGCGGGCATGGGGCAGTCGGCGGCGGCGGGGATCGCCGCGGGCTTACCGACGAGGCGCTTGAATGGATTTGGGAGGGCGCTCTCGCCGCCGGCCTGGTGCTCGACACAACACAGGGCTCGCGCATCTATAGTCTCAATCCGACGCCCCTCGAGTGGCTAAACCCTAGTTCATCGCCGATGGGCTGGAGCATCGGTGAAATCGCGGAACGTCTTGAAGTGCGCGCTGACCGCAAGGGACCCGACCGGATTGACGACGTGGCCGTCATTACGCGGCGGCGCTGGCAGGCGCCCCCAAATCTTCTCCATGAGGACGCGCCCTACCGGCCGAATACGCTGAAGCAGTTAGCTGGGGACCTTAATG
>CAZTTW010001002.1:0-2257 GCA_964616265.1 uncultured Myxococcales bacterium
GTGATTTTGTGGTCGGCCGGCGGTGCCGTCCGTCGACAACGCGCCCCGGATCCGGCGCTGCTAGGCCATTCCTGGTTTTTCGACAGGCGCGTGGCGATTGTCGCCGTAGTGGCTTGGACAATTCTGGCGGTGTTGCTCACCCTGCGGTACATGGATACGGTTCATTCAGTGCAGAGACGGACCAACGGAATGTTGACCGCCGCACGTGTGCCGCCCCACCCATAATGGCGTTGGACGCGACGGTCGGCCGCAGACGGCTGCCCGCAGCTTAACGCCAAGGCGTTGAACTTTCGGACGCTCCCCTTGAACGCTTCAGACCTACTCACCGCTGGATCTCTTCTTTTGCTGGCATCTCCGATTCTTGGGTTGCTGATGCTGCTGACCGTTGCGTTTCCGACTTTTCCGCGAGCTCGCCCCGTGCTGAAGCATGCCGCCTGGACGTCCCTAGTCCTTGGCTTTGTTGGCCTGTTCGGGAGTCTCGTGCGGAGTTGTTCGCCCGATTCCTGGGAAGTTGCAAGGGTGGCATCTCCAGAGGGCGATGTGGACGCAGTCGCCTTCGAGCAATCCGGCGGCGCAACCGTCGCCCTCCCAGATTACGTAGTACTACAAGCCAGGGACAGTGTGTGGCCCGGCGGCTATGTCGTGGCGTCTATCTCGGGGCCGGCGGGAGGGCACCATCCGTGCGGCGTCAGTCTTCGTTGGAGGACCAAGGATTCCCTTGTCATCGAATACGAGCGCGCGGATTGGGTAAAGCTCGAAATTCCGTCCGTTGAAATCGGAGGACACAAGATATCTGTCTCGTTGCAGGCCGGGGTAACGACCCCCTGGGAACCGGGCGCTTGCAGACGCTACATTCGTCCGCAGGATGGCGAGGTGCGGGAAGATGCGAAATAGAAGTGGGTCGGCTAACATGCCGTTAACGGCAAGGCGTTGGGCGTAAAGAAATGAGGTTCGCAGTCGCTTTCGAAAAGCTCGCAGTTCTAGCCACTCTAGTGGCTGGCTGTGGTCATGCGTCTCCGGCAACTAGGCCGGCCCCCAGGATCGAACGGCAGAACCCTGCCTCGAAGGAGGCGGCTATAGTGCCTGCCAGTGGTTCAGTTTTCATCGGCTGTGGTTTTCTCTACGTCGCCAACGCTGGCCAGATTCCGTTCACGGTTCTTATGAAGGGGGAGCGCGCGGCGCAAGTGAAGGGATCCGCAGACGTGCTAGTTCTCGACGACGTGCTGGTCGAGATCAAGATGGTGACCGCAGCGGAGATCGGATCGCCGAATGCCCGAGGATTGAAGCTACTCGAGGAGCACCGGCAGTGGGAAGCCAGCTACACTGCCAAGGTCAACGGCTGGCCCAGTGTGAGCGTCGGTGGCGGCCCAGTGGAGGTGGAAGGTGCCGGTTTTGACGTTATGGTCTGGGGGTACGACCTTCCGCGAGAGAAGGAAGCCTACGGACAACGGATAGACAGGATTTCGTACGTCACCGCCGCCATAGCGGACTCCGTGTTCGTCGTCGCATTACCCTTGAGGCCCGGAGATGATCCCAGACCACCAGCACGAAAGGCCCGGCAAATCATGCGCTCGATCAAGCGACTGGACCGGCCGCTTGACATTCTAGAACTTGCCAGCCAGGTCAAGAATACGCAGGGAGAGTGGAGGGACTGTCGGACGGTGCGCTGACGCCATAAAGCCGTTGCAGCGGAAGATCCCGCCGCAGGGACATTGGTGTAACATCAACGAACCGGTCGCGCGGCGGGCTTCCCGCTGAACGGCCAAGCGTTCGACAGTCGCCCTACAACGGAGGAGGTCCCAGGCCGCGGGCATTCTCAGCACGGATGATGGCCCTGAGTTCTGGGCAGAGCAGGTTGGAGGTGTTGCCGGGGACGGGACAGAGCAACGGCGCGTCCGGATCCTTCAGCCAAGCCGGATCACTCAGATGCTTTTGCCAGCTCCGTTCCGGCATTGGCGTGTAGTAAGGCAGCAGCGCGAAGTAGGCCGCCACGGTGGGCTCGCTGAAACGGTAGCCGTCGTTCGCCCGGTACCACCGATGCAGCCAATGCAATTGCTCGTCGCTGAGCTTTCGGAGAGTCTCGTCAGTAATGTGAAGAACCAGCGGAAGCAAGTCACGCAGGTGGTCGCGGGTACTGGCAAGGAACTCGGCCAGCCCGCGCGTGTCTTGGTCTTTGCCCAACTCCGCCAACAGGGCAGCAGAACCGGCGGCGTGGGCATCGTCGAGCAGCACCAGGCCGCCCGGCGGAAGCAGGCGC
>CAZTTW010001003.1:0-2255 GCA_964616265.1 uncultured Myxococcales bacterium
GCGTCCCGAGCGAAGCGAGGAGCGCCAGATGCCTTATGTGCAACACGCTCCTAGCTCGGCGAAAGTGGATCCATCGAGGGTCTGGGCGAGGATAACGTCACGTTGCTCTCCTGGCAGAGCGGCCATCGCCGTCTCGAGGGCCTCGACAAGCTCGCTGCGTAAAATCTTGTCCTGCGGATCGAAGCCAGCGGCGGAGGCAATCGCCTCGAACGTCTCGCGGGACAGGTTGACGACTCCAGCCTTCCGACGGGAGGACTCGCCCCTCACGATGTCGATGAGGCGATTCCTGAGGGTAGAGAAAATCCAGGCAGCGGCATCCTCGACGACTGAGAAGGCATTGGCGTTCGCGATGGCACGGATGAACGCGTCCTGTAGGACGTCCTCGGCCGTCTCCTCATCAGGAGCATGCCTCTTCGCCCAGGCGAGAAATCCAGACCGGCGTTCCCGGTACGTCCTCTCGATTGCCGTCTTCGCGGAGGCTGATTCATCCACCACGGTCATGATGTCCTACAACAACGACGATCAAGTCTCCGTTTTCGTGCCTGGAAAGAGAGAAATCTCCCTTGTCACGCACGCAGGGGAAGGCGCAAGGCACCGACAGGCTCCACCGCGTGCAAAAGGGCCAGGGACGACGTAAGAAGCGGTGGATGAAGTGCCCGTTCTGCGCCGAGGAAATCCAGGACGCCGCCATCCTGTGCCGGTTCTGCGGCGCGACGCGGAGCGCGGAACGTTGGCAACCGCCTGATGGCGTCGGAATGTCCGCCTCTGGTCGGCGAAAGGGTGCGACTACCCTGCGTCTCGCGGGCGCCTTCTTCTTGATCACGGCCGCCTACGAGGTGTACTCGATGAACGGAGCTGTTCCACTGGCGGGCGCAGTTCGCACGGGTTTGCTCGCGGTCACGTACCACCTGATCTTCACCGCAGCGTACGTTGCAATGGGGCTGGGGCTGCTGATGTTGCGCCCATGGGGGATTCCGGTGCTGCTCGCCGGCACCGGACTGTACACCATCGATCGGCTGGCGCTCCTGCTTGATAAGGCAGGGATCCTGGCATCGATAGGCCAGTCGACCTCCGAGCTCCAAGGACTCATTTTGGGGACGGACGGGATGGGGAGCCTAATCGACTCGGACACGATCGTGCATGCCACACGCATGGAGATGGTCGTGGTCTTGACCTGCTGGTGGGCGTTTGCCTTCTACGTGCTCAAGAAGCGCCGTCTATTCAACCCGCCGCCACACGGTTGATCCCGCGAGCCGAGAACGGATTTCTTCTGGCCGAGGTGATGGATGGGCTGGCGCCAATCAACGAACGCAGACTCAGGCGCTACCTTCCTCGACCTGCGGAACGGCCCTCGTTCAGCGTCGACCGTTGGGCCTGCCCCCAAAATGCCCAGCAGCAGGACGCCCGCGGGGCGGCTCGTAGCTGCGGCGCACGGGTGGACCTTGCATCCGACGCTGGTAGAGCGCTGGCGGCTCCCTGTCGTAGTGATTCCAGCGACCACCTTCCCGATAGCTCCATCGATTGCCATACCAGTACATGGGCCGCCCCTCGAAATAGACAGGCGCGGTCGTGGCGACATACGCGTCGGGCGGATAGTCATCGTAGCCGTCGTAGGCAATGAAGGGAACGCATCCCGGGGTGGCTGCGAGCAGCGCGCTCAAGCCGACTGCGCACGCAAGCCTTCGAAGCATTCTTGTCTGATTGCCTAAACTCATTCGTTCCCTCCGTTACTGTGAACCGAATGCTCGCGGAGCCTCTGTGCAAACTCAGCGCGCTGGTCCGGAGTAAGCACGGGACTCACTGCCTCGACAAAATGCGCCAGATGAGCCGCGCCCCAGCCAGCAAGGTGCGCGTTCGCGCTGTTCGCCCCTGTGAGCGCTTTCGCATCGAACTTCTCGCCACGGAAAGCCTTGCCAAATGCCTGGATGTGCGTGGCGATCTCCTGCGGGTCAAGTCGCGGCACAGCCTTCATTCCCTCGCTGAGGCCCGCACGAATCTTTGCCACTTGATCTTGCGTCAGACCAAGATCGGTCGCGAGCATCGCGAGCCGACTACCTTCCGGATTCGCGGAATCGGCCTCCTCGGCATTCGCCTTTTGCCACACCGACCAGTGCGCCTCGACCTTGTCGATGAGCGCGGCTCGCTCGGGTGGCGTCAGGACCGCATGCAACTCGTTCAGCGCATCCGTGGATGCGTCGTGTGCTGACTGTCAATTACATTCACCCCGGTACGACAATTACATCGCCCCATTGTTG
>CAZTTW010001004.1:0-2254 GCA_964616265.1 uncultured Myxococcales bacterium
CGGGCCCGTCCAAGACAGCCGATGTCGAGGGCATCTTGATCGAGGGCGTGCACGGTCCCGGCGAGCAAGTCGCCTTGATCGTTGACGGCTAAATGCGAAAGTCGTTTGATCCAACCATGACTCCCACACTGGTCATCCTCGCCGCGGGCATGGGCAGCCGGTACGGCGGCCTGAAGCAGATCGAGGCCTTTGGGCCCAGTGGCGAAACCCTTATGGACTACGGAATCTACGACGCTGCGACCGCAGGATTCGGCAAGATCGTGTTCGTCATTAGGCACGATTTCGAGGCCGACTTCCGCAAGGTGGTGGGCAGCAAGTACGAACGCCGCTTGCCCGTCGAATACGCGTTCCAAGAGCTCGACGATTTGCCGCCCGGGTTCAGCTTACGCGCGGATCGCAGGAAACCATGGGGCACAGCCCACGCCATCTGGTGCGCCCGTCACTGTGTCAAGGGACCCTTCGCCTCGGTCAACGCCGACGACTGCTACGGAAAGAATGCGTATCAGGTGGTGGCCGGACATCTGCGGCGAGACACGGCCAGACAGAGCCTGCCGGAATACTGCGTGGTCGGCTATCCCATCCTGCGGACGCTATCGGATCACGGAGCCGTGGCGCGCGGCCTGTGCGAGGTCGATGACCAGCACAATGACCAGCAGTACCTAAGGTCGCTGGTCGAGTGCAAGCAGGTGGAGAAGTTTGAAAACACCGCGAGATACCTGGACGAAGCCGGGAGCATGCGGGTGCTGAGAGGAGACGAGGTGGTGTCGATGAACATGTTCGGCTTCACGCCGGCGGTCTTCGAGCAGATCGAACGCCATCTCATCCGCTTCCTCGAGGTGCAGAGGCAGAAGCCGGACAATTCCGAGTGTCTCATCCCCGAGGTGGTCAATCAGATCGTTAAGGAGAAAGCCGCTCGGGTGCGGGTGTGTCCGACATCGGCCAGCTGGTTCGGTGTGACGTATCCGCAAGACAAGGCTGGTACGATGCAGTTCCTCCAGGAATTGGTCGAGCGTGGCGAATACCCTTCCCCCATTGGGAAGGGCGTTTGAGGTAACATCGCGGCCATGGATATTGAAAAGGTATCTGCCGTCTACCGGAAGAGTGCCGGGCGGGACGCCGAAGCCGCCGCCTATGCCCCGGGACGCGTGAATCTCATCGGCGAGCACACCGACTACAACGACGGTTTCGTGCTCCCGGCGGCGGTCGATCGCGGTGTGGCCCTCGCCGCCTGCCGGCTCACCGGTGATCGCTTCACCTTGCATGCGGTGGACCTGGGACAGAGTTGCACGTTTCCCCGGCTTGCCCTGCAACGAGACCCCCAATACCCATGGGCGGACTACTTCAAGGGAGTGGTATGGGCCCTTGGCAAGCGAGGCCTGGACGTTCCAGCCTGCGAGGCCATAGTCACAGGTGACATCCCCCAGGGAGCGGGACTGAGCTCCTCGGCGGCGTACGAGGTGGCTACCGCGCTGCTGCTGCAACGTCTCGGCGGCTTCGAGCTGTCCACCCTCGATGTCGCCAAGCTGGCCCGCGAGGCCGAGAACGGATTCGTTGGGGTTGCGTGCGGGATCATGGACCAGATGGCATCGCTGTTCGGCATGCAGGGCCGCGCTCTGCTGCTCGATTGCCGATCGCTGGCACACGAGTCGGCGGAGATCCCGCCGGGCCTCAAGATCGTGGCGGTGGGCAGCGGTGTACGCCATTCACTCGCGTCTTCGGAATACAACAAGCGCCGGGCGGAGTGCGACGAGGGCGTGCGCATCCTGTCCGCATCCTTGCCTGGCATCCGCGCCCTGCGCGATGTCACACCCGAGAGCCTAGCGCCCTTGCTTGCGAAGCTTCCGTCCGTCGTGGCAAAGCGATGCCGCCACGTGGTTTCCGAGGACGCGAGAGTTCTGCAAGCGGTGGCCGCCATGGGCTCGGGCGACACCGGCCGGCTCAAGACGCTGATGGCCGAATCGCACGCCAGCCTGCGCGACGACTACGAGGTGAGCTGTCCCGAGCTGGACGTGCTAGTCGACTTGGCGTCGCCGCTGCCGTATTGCCACGGAGCCCGGCTCACGGGCGCGGGCTTCGGAGGCAGCACGGTGAACCTGGTGGAAGCGGATGCCGTGGAGAGCTTCTCGCGGACCATCACATCGGGGTACCGCAAGCGCTGCGGTCGCCCCGCGGAGATTCGCGTGTTCGAACCGAGCGCCGGCGCGCGCTTGCTGTAGAGGGTGAGAGCAGCCAGTTCTCGAATGCCCTCTTAGGG
>CAZTTW010001005.1:0-2252 GCA_964616265.1 uncultured Myxococcales bacterium
CGAGCGCGGCTCGTCGGTACGCCTCGGCTATTTCGACCAGAAGCTAAGCTCGCTTGTCGAGAACCGCACCGCCATCGAAGAGATCCAGTCGGTGCGCGACGATCTTTCGCCCGAAGTGGTGCGCCAGTACCTCGCCAAGTTCCGCTTCTTCGGCGACGATCCCTTCCGGGTCGTGCGCGGCTTCTCCGGCGGCGAACGCAGCCGCCTGGCTCTGGCGAAGATGTTGCTTTTCCCGCGCAACGTCCTGGTCATGGACGAGCCGACGAACCACCTCGACATTCCCGCACGCGAAACGCTCGAGCACGCGCTCGACGGCTTCGAAGGAACGCTGGTGGTCATCAGCCACGACCGCTATTTTCTCGATCGCATCTGCCAGCGCCTCTACATATTTTCTGGCGACACCTTGGAGGCGCACATCGGCAACTACTCGGATTGGCGCGAGTACCGCCGCAAGCAGGCCGAGGCAGAGCCAAAGCCCGTCACCAAAGAGCCGGTACGAGTCACGCAGTCCTCGACCGAGGTCTCGCGTACCGCCAAGAAAGACCGCGAGCGCCAGCAGCGACGACTAGAGCGCTTGGTGGCATCGATGGAAGAGGAAATTGCCCGCGTGGAAGGTGAGCTTTCCACCTTGCGCGACAAGCTGAGCGAAGATCACGGCGGCGACTGGCACAAGTTGCACGAGCTGGCCGACAAGGAGCGCGAGCTCGACGAGCTGCTCGGCAAGAGCATGGCCGACTGGGAAAAGGCATCGGCCGAGCTCGCCGCTTTCATGGGCGAGACGCCGAGCGCCTAAGCTTCCGCGAGACAGCAGCTACGTCGACGAGCCGGCGCACAAAAACTTCACGGTGATCTGGGAGACCTGGAAGTGCTGAATACGCTCGCAGTCCGACCCCGTGATCACGACGGAGGGAGGCTTCTGTGATTTGTCCCAGACCCAGTTGCCGGGATCGATCGGTTGGCCGTCCAGGAGCACGGCTTCGTCTCGGACGGAATAATGGTCGGGGATCTGCGTGAGTTGTATCCGGCAACTCGGGCTGGTCACGCCTCCGAAAATTTGCTCGATGGCGAACTCCAAATCTTCCGGATCGGTGGTTGCGTAGAAGCCAGGGGAGCCCGGCGATGCCGACGCTCCGCCCGCGTGGGCCAAGGCATCGAGGCATGCGATGCTGTCGTTGACATCGTCGGCAAGCTCCTGCCCCATCGCGAGAACGATGACCCGAATGCCCAGGCCGACGAGCGCATCCACCTCAGCAACCGCGTCGGCACATCCGGCGGATCGGTCATTCGACGTGGCGGACGGAGCCAATGCCCCGGCAATGTCGCAGTTCGGAACGCCGTCGGTGGCAAGCAACACGTAGCGATTGTCGACGCCATCGTCAAGCCCCTGGTAATACTCCCGTGCTGCGCGCAGCGCGCCGGCCGTCGGTGTGTTGCCGTCGAGCGGAGCCGCAGCGGACACAGCCGCGACAATGGCCTCGGCGTTTCCGTCAGCCACGGGAACGAGAGGTGGCGACACACAACATGCCGCGAGGGACGAGCTGTCGCACCCCTGTCGCCCGGGCATTTCTTGAAAGCCGAAACGAACGTGGGATGCGTACGTCTGGACAACGGAGGCCAGCGCCGCCGAGATGGCCTGATAGCGCGTGCCCGAACCGAACGCCGTTTCCATCGAGCCCGAGCGGTCGAGCAGAATCAGCACGTCCGCGCGCCGCGGATCGAAGTCCTCGCTGAGAGGCGGATCGTCCCAGCAGCCGGGCGGGCGGACCTCGAGGGTATCGGTTTTGGCCACTTCCTGCGCATCGGTCGCCACGGCGGCATCCACGACGACGTCGTCCACGCCCGCGCACGCACCCGAACCCGCCACGGCGAGCGCCACGCACATGCAGGCAAACACTCGATTCACGCCACAATAGTACCGTCTTTCCCTTCGTTTTTCCGCCCCTTGCTTGGAAACAAAAAGCTGTGTACTCCTACCTCCCTGCCATGATCGACGTGGAGAACCTTTCGAAGTATTTTGGCGAGCGGGCGGCCATTCACGCTCTCTCCTTTTCGATCGCCAAGGGCGAAGTCGTCGGCTTCTTGGGCCTTAACGGTGCGGGCAAGACCACGACGTTGCGCATCCTTGGTTGCCTGCTTCTGCCAACCTCGGGAAGCGTGCGCATCGACGGTCTCGAAGTGACCTCGAACGCGCACGAGATTCGCCGCAAGATCGGCTTTCTGCCCGACGTCCCGCCGCTGTACCCAGAAATGAC
>CAZTTW010001006.1:0-2251 GCA_964616265.1 uncultured Myxococcales bacterium
CTCGTTCTCGGAATCGCCGTCCCGAATGGCCATCGCCAGCGCCTCGGCAAGCACGTTGATGTTGTCGAGCTGCTGCGCGACGACGTCCTGGCGAACGGCGGCGGAAAGGGCGGGAGGAGTGTGGGGCGAACGTACGGACATTGGGCTCCATTCTCGCTTAAGCCCTCTTGCGGCGGCGGCGCCGACGTCCGCGCGGAGATTCATCGACTTCTGGGCGTGGCCCGTACCACATCTTCGAGCCGCGGTCGTGAACGGCGTGTTCATCGCCTTTGCTGTCGACGAAGCGGATGCCGAGAAATGAGGCCAAGGTGCGGCCAATGGCCCAGGCATCGTCATAGCCCCGGCCGCGGCCGAGAATGTAGAAGTCGTAGTACTTGGGGAGACCTTCGATGTTGACCGGCCAGACCGATTTCCCGCCGCTGTCGCCATGGGCACCGTCGCGGTCAACGATGACCTTGGCATCGTCGCGAATGGGGTAGCGATGGAATGTCTTGATCCTAGTGAAAATGTTCTTGCGCCAGCATCGCGCCTCGCGCGGGGAATTCGAGAGATCAACTTTCAAGTGCAGGCTGCCAATCCAAGCGAGCCAGACTAAGGTAAGACACAATGGGGCAAGTACTACGTCAAGGAAGATCATGAAGCCGCTGGGCCAGTCTAGAACCGTGTACCAGACAAAAGGGGCGGCGAGGGCAAATGCGAATCCCCAGATGAATATTGCGCCAAGCGCGCCTCGGAACCGATGCGTAGGTCCTTCGAACTCCATGCTACTCCACGCTAACCCCGCCGTCTGGTCGCTCGTGGTTGCCACCGGCAACCCTTCCTCCCTCGTAGACCGCGGTCAGCTTGTCCACGGCCGCGTCCACGTGGCGCAGGCCGGGACGGTCGAGTTTCAACGAAAGTACACCCTTGAGTTGAATGCTTCCGGCCGCTTCGGCCCAAGGTAGCTCGGCCAGCAGGATGGCCCAGACCTGTGAACCGGAAAGGAACTCAGCATCCAGAACGGCCGAGGTAGCGTACGTCTGCGGGGGGCGCGTTTCGCGTACCAGGGTCAGGTTAGCTTCCAGCTGTGCTTCGCTTGGAATCAACCCCAACCATCTGACGGGCTTCACATCCAAGAACACGCGAACAACGCCTTCACTGCTCGCTGCCTTTGTGCCGACCTCCCAAGTGAAGTCGTAGAGGATTCTGTCGAATTCTTGCATCAGGGAATCGATTTCCACGTCCCTCTTGTGGCTGGTTCCCCACGGCGATGTTCGCAAGTACACATTGAGAGCCTCCGTGTACGAGATGACCCAGTCACCTGTGGCCTGCAGGGCCAGCCCGAGAAGGGCGACGCCCAGGCCGATGCCGGTTTCAGCAGCAACGGAGCCGACCATTCCTACGGCCGCACCCAAGGCTTTCAGGCTGTACCCCGCTGTGGCGCCGGAGCCGTGAGCATTGGCCACGGACCGAAGGGCCAAGACGGTGTCCAGGGCTCCTGCGATGGTCCCCAAGAACTTGAACTTGGCGTAGCCGACGTACTTCTCCGAGCGGATTGTATAGGAGCGGAAGGTGAGCTTGTCTGCGACTTTCTTAAACGATGTCCATTCGGGGACGACGTCGGCAATCCCCTCTCCCGTACTCAGAAGGCCAGATACCACGGCCATCGCACTCCAAGGATCCTTCTTCTTACGCGCCTCGCCTATGGTTTCCCAGAGACTGGCCAGCTTTGCCAGCGCTAGGCCGACTTTCGCCGCATTGGCGGCGCTACTCTTGAACGCACTGGTCGGGTTCTTACCCTTTGGTATGAACCTCTTCGCCTTCTTTGCGCGCGAATCATACTCTTCCCGGTGGGTCTGTTTCAGCTCGCGTAGGCGCTGGCGGTCTGCCTTGATCTCCTGTGACCTGATATCCGTACCGGTCTTGTCTTTGATGAAGTCCGCCAACGTGGAGAACGTCATCTCGCCCTTCCTCATGTACCACCAAGGTAGGAGGTTCTTCAGTACGCCACCCCAGACCTTCACGCCTGCGTTGAGCGGCTTCTTTGCCGCAATCAGAGCACCCAGGAGTCCATCGTCCCGGCCTGGCTTGATCGCTTCGGTGCCGAGGCACCTGTCGGTTTGTCGCTGTAAGAATTTCCGGCCAACCTCTGTGTGGTCCAGGCGATCGTAGATTCCAGCGGCGAGCGACCCGAGCATGTCATCCCGCTCCTCCGAACCATCTTGTGCCTCCCAGATGGCGGCGCTCAGCCAGTTAGCAGACTCTTTCTGTT
>CAZTTW010001007.1:0-2243 GCA_964616265.1 uncultured Myxococcales bacterium
GTCGGCGCCAGTTGCCGTCAGCGAGTAAGGCAAGCACAATCCGGTCGACGCCCAAGCCCCCTACTGAATCGAGGGCGAAGACGTCGACCGAACAAAACCGAACGGCAGTGCGGTTAACCGTTGATCGCGAAGGACACGAGCTGGTGCCGTACTACTCGGTCACAACAATCTCACCTGTCATCTCCTCGTGCCCGTCGCCACAAAACACGCTGCAGTGAAATGGGAAATGTCCGGCTCTGTCTGGCTTGAACTGGACTCTGGTTGAGGTGCCAGGGTTGATTTCAGCATGGATAACGAGCCCCGGCGCATCGAACCCGTGACGCCGATCGGACGTTGAAAGCTCAAGCTCCACGAGCTCGCCCTTCTTGACTGTGATGACGGACGGCTTGAACTCGAATTTCTTTGCGGTCACTCTTATAACCCTAGCTGCCGCAACGGCGGCTTGAGGCGCAGCCGATTCCTGTTCGGAGGCCGAGGCCGCTCGCTCAGGCGCAAGGCTCCATCCGCGGAAGCCGACCAGAAGGAGCCCCGCAGCCCAGGCGACAAGGCCGGCGAAATGCGATTGGCGGAAGCGCATGATCAGGTCTCCGAGAGGCCGAGCTCTTCGAGCTTCACACTCTTGTCCTTCTCCTCCACCTGACGGTAGCCGAGCCCTTGGAACGGGTGGGCGGGATCCCATGGGATGGGCTGTTTCTTGGGCACGCTCCCAGGCGCCGGTAGCGGAAACACCAGCGATTGGGCCGAGTGATGTGCAATGTGGTCGGTCATGTGGTGGTGCTCTTGATGGATGTGCCCGTAAAAGACCGTGACATTGCGATAGGGCAGCAAGATGTCCACGACTTTGGCGCCGTCTTGCGTGGCCCAATCCCAGGCGGGATAGAGATCGAAAAGTGGTCGGTGCGTGAAGACCACAATAGGGGCGTCTTTTCCGACCTTCTTCAAATCGCCAGCCAACCAGTCGCGTTGCGCGTCGCCCACCGCACCTTTCGGATCGGAGACATTGTCGATGGTGACGAAGTGAATTCCCTTGTGATCGAAGGCGTAGGTAGGGGCCCCGAAGTGTTGCTTGTAGGCGTCGCCCGCATCCAGAGCAGCATCGTGCTCTCCCGGCATGAAACGCAAATCCTTGACCCGCAGATCCGATACGACCTTGCGAAACTCGGTCATGCGAGTGTGGCGCACATCTTTGTTCTCGGTGGTTTGAGTCAGATCGCCCGTGAACACGATGAAGTCGGGCTGCAAGTCTGCTGCATTGATGGCCGCGACCGCTTGCCTGAGGGTCCTATCCGCTTGCGGGTTGGGCGGCCCCTGAAAGCCCCAGTGCGTATCCGAGAGTTGAAGAAAAAAGAAGTCACCCTTGTTCCCGGTCGGCTGGCCGCGACCTTTGCGCTTGACCGACTCACCTGCGCCCGCTAGGCCCGACGCAAATACGACCCCGCCCACGCCCATGAGTTTGAGAAGTTGTCTTCGGCTGTGTTGAATTGGCATTCCGTACCTCCTGCAGTAGGAACGAAGTACGCGGCCGATTGGTTCCATCGAAATCATCGCGGCCGCCAAACCAACAAGGGTGTTCTAACGCGTCATGGCCGATGTTCTTCCCGTCGGGCAGGAGAGCATGCACTCGCTGCATGCCGAGTAGCCGTACAGACCGTTGTGCGGCTTGATGACACTGTTGCACTTCGCCCAGTCGAGCCCGTCACGTGAGATGGCATCGCCAGGGCAGGCGCGCAAACAGGCTTCGCACGACGGGGGACACAGCCGTGCAGCTTCCTCGGAACCGATTGGCTCATCCGCCTCAAGAGCCGCATCGGTCACCACAGCCGCCAGGCGTTGCCGAGGTCCAAAACGCCGGGTCAGCAGTAGCCGACTTTTCCCGAAGATGCCAAGACCGGCCTCGACCGCGGCATGACGCGTAGACAGGGTGAACAACCTCGGGTAGGTATTCATGTAGTCGGCGCTGCTGCGCATTTCGGCATCGATGTTACCGATCCGATGCGGGACGATAGCGGCGCCAAAGCCACGGTCGTCGAGCAGGCGGCCAACGTCATAGGCGATCTGGTTGTGATACAGATTCAAGGTGATGTGGTGCAGGGCCGACAGCAGAAGGTTGGGCCTCACCGAGTCCGCCAGCACTCGGACACCAACCACGATGACGGACTTCGCCCCGGCTAAGAGATGCTCAGGCCGCCGATCCTCGGGATAGCGAGCAAAGCGTTCGACCGATGCGATTCCTACCAAGTCAG
>CAZTTW010001008.1:0-2241 GCA_964616265.1 uncultured Myxococcales bacterium
GAGAAATCGCGCACGAGATAGCTGCCGGGCGCCCACGCAGGGAAGAGGATGTCGACAGCTTCGCGCCCATGCGCTGCAGGAATCTCGACAGTGACCTCGAATTCATGACTCTGCGGCTCGGGCATGGCGACCCGATAGCGGATGGGCGAAAGCGGCATGATTGGATGCGAATAGTAACATGCACGGCCCGGTGACTGCCGACGCTTCCCGACGCTGGTTCGTTCTTCGGGCGGTCGGGAATGGCAATCAGGTCGCGGTTTGCGGCGGCGGCGTGCTGTCGGGCTTGGGGCTATCGGCTGAGGACGGCTCCGAGGGAATCGGCAGGAAAACGCGGAAGATGGCGCCGCCTTGCGCTCCGTCGCCCACCTCGATCCAGCCGTCGTGGTCTTTGACGATGCCATGGCTGACCGGAAGGCCCAACCCACTGCCTTCACCGGCATCTTTCGTGGTGAAGAAGGCGTCGAAAATGCGGGCGCGATCCGCGACCGGGACGCCGGGGCCGGTGTCGCAAAGCTCGATGAGCAAAAACGGCGATGGCGGCGCAAGATCGAGCCCCTCTTTGCGGCGAATGACGTAATGAAGATTGATGGTCAGCTTGCCACCGTCGGGCATCGCCTGAATGGCATTCATGATCAGGTTGAGACACACCTGCTGAATCTCGTCCTCGTCGCCGGGGATGGGGCGAAGCTCGGGCTCGCTGTTCAGCTCGACCTCGATGTGGTGTTGCTTGAGGCTCTCCTCGACGAATTCGAGGGTGCCGCGTACGGCTTTGAGCACGTCCGCCTGGCTCGTGGTGGGCCGGCTTTTGCGCGAGGAATCGAGGACCTGGCGGATGATCTTGGTGATGCGGTCGACTTGGGTCGAGATGATCTCGGCGTTTTTTTGCACGTTCGCCGGGTCGTCCGCGCGACGGGCGAGGGTGCGCGCGCGGCCGCCGATGACGTTGAGCGGAGTGCCCACCTCGTGGGCGATTTCGGCGGCCATCTGTCCGACGGTGGCAAGCTTCTCGGCGCGGCGGAGATGTTCTTCGGTGGCCATGCGAGCGGCGGTGGCCCGCGCCTCTTTTTCGCGTGCCTCGCGCAGGTAGCGCATCATCTCGTTGAAGCGTCCGGCCAGGCGGCCGATTTCGTCGTCGCGTTCGGGAAGCACGGCCCGCGACAGGTCGCCCTTGGAAACGCCGTCGATGGCCTCGACCAACCGTCGCAACGGGGTGGCCACTCGCCGCATGAGCATCACGTAGACCGCGATGGCGAAGGCGGCCACGAAGACTACGAGGATCGGCGCCAGGCGCTCGACGGAGAGCAGAACCTCCTGGCCGATGAATGCGCCGTCGCGCACCAGCCCGAGGAATGCGACCACTTGGCGCCTGGGCTCGCCCGGTGGTTCGTTGTGCAGCGGAATGGCCATGGCGTAAAACGGCGGAATGCCTTTGAGGTCGAACAGTCTTCCGACGGGTGAATCCAGCTTGGTGGCTTCGTCGACGAGGCCCGCCCACGAGTTGTTCGGTCGCTGGGCGCCCCAGGCGAGCGCCTCCAGGCGGAACGACCCGCCTTTGCTCGTCTGTGCGGAAACGAGCTCGCGCAACACTTCGCCGGCGCGTGCGGCCGGCAGCGGCTCGAGGCCGATCACCAGCGCATCGGCGACGGCGTGCGCTTCGCGATCCATGTCTCGCAGCTGATCCGCTCGCAACACCAACAACACAGAGCCAACGGCCGCGGCGAGAACCGCGGCCATGAGCACGGTGGTAATGATGGCGACGCGCGGTCCGAGCTTCATGATAGGCGGCGATTATAGTACCGTCGTTCCGTCATCAAGGAGGTGTCCACATGCGTCGAATGATCCTCGTATCCACCACGTTCGTAGCTGCTGCAATCCTTAGCTCGTCGTCCGCCTTCGCGCAGACCACCGCCGAGGCCACGGTCACGCCCGCCACGTCGGGGCACGGTCGTGGGATCGGCGTCGGCGCCCTCACCATGCTCAACGGGGCCAGCGGCGGGCTGTTCACCTGGGGCAATCCCAGCGGGGCTTTCCACCTCGATGGATTCTTTGGGCTCCATCGCTACAATCCCAACGGCAATAACACGACCAGCTTTAGCCTCGGCGGTCGTGGCTGGTACCACGTGCACGCCGCGTCCTTCGCAGACTTTTCCCTCGGTGGTGGTCTTGGCATCGTTCGCTGGGAAACGAACCCGGGCAACGCAGGCAATGACGATCGCATTGAAGTCACTCTCGAGCTAGGCG
>CAZTTW010001009.1:0-2233 GCA_964616265.1 uncultured Myxococcales bacterium
GCCATCCTGCAGGCCTTCGCTCGCTTGGCCACCAAGAACGACAAGAACGTCATCGAGGCGCTGGAGAAGCAAATCGAACGCGACGAGAACGCGGTTCGCCTGCCCGGGGCGCGTGACCTCCTCGGCGAAACGCGGGTCACGCTGGCGGTCATTCAAAACAAGGGCTGATGTTCGAACGGGTAGTCGACAGTCTGCCGAGCCAGTCGAACGTGGACTGTCGGCTACCGCTTGTCCGCTGCGTAATCTGCGATGACGACGGTGTGGATGCCGCCGCGAACCTTGAAATCGCCCTCGACGCGAGCCCGCCGTGGGTGAATCGCCGACACCAAATCGTCCAGAATCCTGTTAGTAACGGCCTCATGGAAAGCTCCTTCGTTGCGAAACGACCACAGGTAGAGCTTCCACGATTTCAGCTCGACACAAAGCGCGTCGGGCACGTATTCCACGCGAATGGTGGCGAAGTCGGGCTGGCCTGTCTTGGGGCACAGGCAGGTGAATTCGGGACATTCGAAACGAATGATGTAGTCCCGGTCGGGGCTGGGGTTGGGAAAGACTTCCAGGTTCTTGCTCGAAGTGGATGACATGCGGGGGCCGAGCATAGCAGGTCACCGCGCATGCCCATCGGTGGTTCGTATTTGCCGATGGCGATCGAGCAGGCACCTTCCCGCCCGGCTTTTTATCCGTGTTGACATCGTGCTACGCCGCTCGGCCGCCGTGGTGGATGCGTAGCCAAAAGAAAGCTTAGCTGGCCATTTGTAAGGAGGCCCTGCCCGATGACACATCCTCGAATCCGCCGTTTCCTTACCGCCGCCACGCTCCTGGCGGGGATTGCATGGCAAGGCCTGTCCCTCGCCGCAACTGTCAAGGGAACGGTTAGTCTTCCCGCCGATCTCAAGACGGGTCGACGTTTCCTCGGCCATTGGCGCGTCGAGAACACCAGCGTTCCAGTCCAGCACGCGAGCTTCCGCGGCGGCACCGTGGTTCTGCTGGTCGGGCCGCAATACCAAGCGATTCCGCCCAAGAACATTTCGGTCGAAATCTCGGGCCTGCAGGCCACCCCGGCTGCAGTCGTGGTCAGCGAGGGCACAGTGGTCGAATTCAAGAACATGGACAAGGTGTCGCACGAACTGTCCACGCCCGATGCGCCGAACGTGATGTCGCCCGAGCGGCTTGGCTCGGGCACCGTCCGCAAGCAGCGCTTCGCGACGGCCGGTGAGTTCCTCGTCCGCTGCGCCGAGTACCCGCACATCGTGGTGTCGGTGATCGTGACCAGCTCACCGCTTTTCTCCGTGGTCGAAGACAAAGGCGGGTTCCGAATGGAAGGTGTTCCCGAAGGCCATGCCACGCTCAAGGTGTGGAGCAACGGCAGCTGGGTGCATGAGCAAGAAGTCGACGTGACCGCCCGCGGTCTCGACCTGGCGATCAAAGTCCAAGGCGCCGGTTCGGGTAAAGAAGCCGCGGAGTAGGAGTAGCCACCATGTTCCTCTCCAAGATTTGGTTCATTCTCGTCAGTCTCCTGGCCGGCGTGGCCGTCACGGCCGCCTTCGTGGCGCCCCGCCCCGCCGACCGTCGCCTCGAACAGCTCGAAGGCCAGCGCATGGATCGCGCGCAGTACGCCGCCGAGCAGTTGCTCAAGAACGATGCCCGCCGCTGGATCGATTACGTCGCCAAGCTGGGCACCGATGGCAAGCTCATCGATGCACTGGATGCAGCGTCGCGCGGCTCGGGCGAGCTGCGACCGCTTCACGAATCGGTGCGCAACCGTCTGCGCGAGCTCGTGCCGGATCGCCAGGGCATCGGCGTGGAGTCCATCATCGCCGTCGATAACAAGGGCCGGGTGATTGCTCGCGTGGGCGACGACGAAGGCGAGTTCGGTGAGTCCATCGCCGGCGCCGAAGTGGTAGCCGATGCCTTGCACGGCTATTTGTCCGACGACGTCTGGGGCGCAAGCAATCGCCTGCGCCGCATCGGCGCTGCGCCCGTGCTGTCGAAGTCCCATGACCGCATCGTCGGCGCGTTGGTGTCCGCAGTAGAAACCGGCAAGCGCCTGGCGGAAATGTGGAAGCGCAACCTCGGCGTCGACGTGGCCATCGTTCTGCGCAAGACCGTGCTCTCGTCCACCCTCCCCGAGGCGTTGCTAGGCGAGCTACCGGGAGTTATTGAAGAGCACGCCGCCGAGATTACTAGTCACAAGCGCTCGCGCGCCCTGCCGCTTTACATGGGCAGCGAACGC
>CAZTTW010001010.1:0-2233 GCA_964616265.1 uncultured Myxococcales bacterium
GCCAACGAAGCCTACGAGCGCGGCAACACAAAGCTGTTCCAAGGCAACACGGCCGAGGCGATCAACGACTTCAATCTCGCCCTGAAATTGAATCCGAAAGATCCAGCCAGCCACCGCGGCCTCGGACTGGCCTACGCCCAAAGCGGCAAGTCGTCCGAAGCGCTCAAACACCTCAAGGCGTATTTGAAAGAAGCGCCCAAGGCCAGCGACCGCGCCGTGATCGAGAAGCGCATCGAGCAGCTCCGCGGACAATAGAAAAGAGCTGGGGCCCTAGAACCGGTTCTGCGCCACGGCCTGGCGGGCTAGCAGATCGCAGCGCTCGTTCTCGGGAACGCCGGCGTGGCCTTCGACTTTGACCATGCGCAGGCTGGGAAAGTCGCGCAGGAAGTCTCTTATCTCGGCGATGAGCTGCTGGTTGGCCTTGGCCTTCCATCCTTGGGACAGAAGACCGATAGCGTAGCTGGAATCGGTGTACACGCGGATGGCCTGTCGAGGATCGGGCACGAGCTCGCGCGCGATCTCGAGACCGCGGCGAATCGCTGTGAGCTCGGCGATGTTGTTGGTGCCGCGGCCGAGGTATTCGCCATGCTCCTTGCGGCGGTCGCCTGCCGTGACCACGATGCCGATGCCCATCGGGCCGGGATTGCCCGAGCAGGCGCCGTCGGTCCAAACGTGCACGGTGTCAGACGAAGCAGCTCCGAGAGGCTTGAAGGCCGCCGGCCTGTTGGCAGAAGGCAACGCACGCGGCTTGCTGGGTGCTCGGGGAGCCGAGCTCGGAGCCGGACTTTCGGGGCCGGCGGGAAGCAGATTCTGCGGCGACGGACGATAGGTCTTCGTATCGTTTTCGCGATACTTCATCTCGGCGCGACCGTCGGCACCCAGAATGGGGCGACCGCTCTCGTCGGAATGCACCCAAACCGTCTGCCCTTTGAAGCTCATGCGTGACCAGCTCATCGTGTCCGGGCTAACATTGCGCGATTTCGCGACGGGATTCCACTTGAGAGCACGCATCACATGCGCCTTGGCGGCGAGCCTCCTTCTCACGACGAGCTGCCACCGCCGGACGCCCGCGCTTGGCGCGAGCGAAGCGACCGATCGCATGCAGGCAGCGATGGCGCTGATTCCCGCCGAAGCGCAACTGGTGCTCGGCGCCGACCTCGATCGATTGCGCGCCCAATCGGGTTGGGAGACGGTGTCTCCCGCGCTGATCCGCACCGTGAAGCCGCTGCTCAAACCCTTTGAAGACAGCACCGGCGTCGACCTTAGCCGGCATCTGCACCAGGTCGTGGTGGCATTGCCGGCGGAGCGACAGAGTGACGACCGATTCGTGATCATCGCCGAAGTGGAAGGGCTCGACGAGCAGCGTTTGCTCGAACAAGTTCGCGCGCGACTGGGCGGCGGCGCCACCTTGGAGATGCGCGCGCATCAGCCGTTGGTCATCCGCCGCGGCGTCTGGGCGAAAACCTCGGCTGCGACAGCGACACTCGACGGAAATTCCGAAATGCGACGACTGTGCGAGCGATCGGCGGCTGGACATGGCGTCTGGTTCGCAGCCGTCGTACCGACCAGCGTGCGGCGAAAGCTCATGCAGAATTCGCCTTTCGCGGACGTGGCCTCGATGGCGCGCATCTCCGGCCACGTCGACCTGCACAGCGGACTTGCTGCGGAAGTGGCCGGTGAGCTCATGACCGCGGCGGATGCCTCCGACTTGGTCCATCGCCTGAGCGTGTATCTCAACCAAATGAAGCGGCACCCCGACATGCTGGTGTGGGGGCTTGCGCCGATTTGGGACGCTGTCCATCTGTCGGTGGACGACGCAACCGTCCACGCCCGGCTGGATCTGCCCATGGCTCAGCTTGGCGATTACGTCGAGCGCTTCGAATCTCTCGCGCATGGCGGTCGGACGAAGTAGTCTGCGCCACCGTGACCGACAGTACTAAGGAAAGGACCCCAAGGGGGTCCTTGGGATCCCCCGCGGGCGAGCGCAACCGGGCAAAGCCCGTCTGCGCTCACGCGATTACTCCCGAGCCCAACCGACCCGATCGCGCCGTCGAAGCTGGCCGCGGCGCCCTTTTCATTGGCTTCGCCAAAGCCTTCTTCATGGTTGCCGGATTTCTGCAGCGGGTTCTGCTCGCGCGCGTGGTGAATCCCGCCGAGTACGGAGCCTTCTCGGTAGTAAACAACGCCGTCTCGACGGTGAACAACACCATGGTGCAGGGAACCATCCAATCGG
>CAZTTW010001011.1:0-2232 GCA_964616265.1 uncultured Myxococcales bacterium
TTGCCGTGAAACAGCGAAATACCGTCGTTGTCCAAAATGGCGACGTCGAAAACCGCGCCCAGCGACGCTTCGTCTTCGATGGGAATCACGAAACCGCCCAAGCGAATGTTGATGAGCGGATTGTTGGTGAAATAGCCGACGGTGAGCGGCGTGAGACGCACGCGCAGCTCGTTGCCCTCGACGGAAAGTCCCGGTTGCACACGGGTGGCGCCGTGAAGCGCCGAGCGTCCCACCGACGAGGCGACGCGGCCATCGCCCTCCCTGCCTTCGCTCGCGAAGTCGAGCGACACGCGTGGGGCTCGACCTTCTCGCTCGTTGCTGGCCACGATGCTCTCGAGGCAGCGCCGACTTTCCTGGTCGAGCTCGGTGAATCGGATGCCCATGCCGACCACCGGCGATTGCGTAACACGCGCCACCTCGCCCTTGCCCTTGAGCAGCGATAGACCATCGGCAAGCGCCAGCTCGAATTCGACAAGCGACCCCAAGGGCCCAGGATTGTCGGAGGCCAAGAACATTCCCGAGCGGCTGATGTTGAGAGCCTGGCTGTCGTGAAAATCGAGGATGCTCTCGTAGCGGACTTTCACCTGTGCTGCCACTCTCACGCGCTGGGCGCGCGCGGGCTCGCCCGTCGACAAAATGCTGGGCGTCGTCATCGAAAAACTCTGAGAGACACGCCCACCCATCGGTGACGATGGCATCGTGCCTTGGTTTCTGCTGTCCTTCGCGTCGGCCATGGACAGGGACCTGGCCCCTACGGTGCGTAGTCGGGCGGGTTCTCGCCGCCTTTGCCGAAGAAGAACTGCTCGGCCTGATCGAGCAAGAGCTTCTGGCCTTCCGCCGAGCTGAGATCCAACCGGAACTCGTTGACGATTCGTTTGGAGAACTCGATCCACATCATCCAGGCTTGCTGCGAGATCTGGTTGTAAATCCGCTGCCCGAGCTCGTTGTTGAAGGGTTTGTAGCTCATGCCGGGCAGCTCTTGCCCCAGCTTGGCGCATTTCACGAGACGAGGCATGCGGACTCCTTGTAGACGGTGATCACCGCCTGATCTTAGCAGGTCTTTGGCGGTCAAGCGCCGATCCCAAGAGCGTCCGAAACACGTTTCCGACGCTGGCTTGGCCAAAGTAATGGTCCCGAGCACCCAGTCGACAAGCTACCGTTGCTCCCTTCCGGGCCTGGCGGGGTTCGCGAGTGTTCCGTCGCCCGGGACCGCTCTTCTTTTCCCACAACCGCGAGCGGATCGCCAGAGGCAAGTGCGTCGCCGCGAGGCTCTTAACCGACGATTCCTTGTTTGCGCAGGTACTCGACGTAGTACTCGGATGGCTGTCGCTCGACCAGCTCGCCGCGCAGGATGGCGTCCTCGCACAGCTTGCGTAGCTCGCCCACGCGTCGCGAGGGAGCCAGCTTGAAAGCCTCCATGATGGCGTTGCCGAGGCCCGGCGGAAGCGGCGGAATGCGTGCGTCCAGCTCGCGAACCACCATGATCCGCTGCAGCAGCGCTTCGATATTGCGGCCGGCTTCTTGCCGCCGTCCCGGTCGCGCGGACGTCACGTCAGCGCGGGAAAGCTCGACGAGATCGCCCAGCAGATCGCCCATTTCGTGATCGAAGCGGCGAACCGCAGCGTCGGTCCAATCGGGCTCGTAGGCGTTGGCGCGCAAGTGGTAGAGGATGAGCGCCTGGATACGCTTGTGCTCGCTTCGCTCGAATCCCAGCCGCCGCGCGATCGGGCCGAACATGCGCGCGCCCAGCTCGGCGTGGCGATGGAACGTCACCTTTCCGTCGGGCAAGAGCACGCGCGTCTGGACCTTGGCGATGTCGTGGAGCAACGCCGCCCAGCGCACGATCGGCTGCGGAGGCGCTTGCATCACCACCTGCTTGGTGTGCTCCCAAACGTCTTTGTGGCGCCGGCCTGCTTCCTGCGAAAAATCGACGGTGGCGTCGAGCTCGGGCAAGACCACGGCCAGCACTCCCGCATCGTGCAGCCACTGCAGCGCCTGGCCGGCATACGGCCCAACAATGACTCGCTCGATTGCCTGACGAACGCGCGCGACCGGCACCGACGCAAGGTCGGGTGCCACGGCACGCGCCGCCTGCGTAACTTCGCTCACGACGGGAGCGCCGGATTCGGCCACGTGCACCGCGACGTCCAAGATCGCTTCTGTGCCCGTACCGAACGAAACTGGACCTTCAGGCATAGACGAAAACCAAACCTTCGCAAAACGGCGCGCAGA
>CAZTTW010001012.1:0-2232 GCA_964616265.1 uncultured Myxococcales bacterium
TCTCTCCGTTGGAAGCCGAAACGTATGCCCTGGACGCGGCAGAACGTCAAGTCCCCAGGTCGTGATCCCGACGACGCACATCCAAATGAGTTGACCCGACCCAAGTTGTGCCGTTAGCGTTCGCGTCATGAGACCATCCGCACCGGCTCCCCCCCTCCATTCCATCGGAGTAGCCACAGCAGCTCTCGCGCTTTCGTTTGCGTCAGCGACAGCATCCGCCGCAGATGCGAACGGCTCGGCAGCGACACCTGCCGTGCCACCCGCAATGCTGTCCGCCTCTGCTCCGATGCCAGGACAGCCGCCCGCCGCCTCTCCAGGGCAACCGCCCGCTGACTATTCGCCGCCCGCAGCTTACGCGGCGCCGGCAGGCTACCCGCCACCCAGTTATCCACCTGCCGCCTATCCTCCTCCGGGCTATGCAGGCTACCCTCCCCCTGCCGACTATCCGGCAGGCTTGCCCGGTTACGAAGCTGTCGTCGCTGAGGCGCCCGTCCCGGCCAACGCGCCCCATCGCTTCGGCCGCCTTCGGCTCGGCGGTGGCATGGGCTATTTCGACCCGAAAGAAGTGAACACGTGGCTGAAAGCACGCGTGCCAAGTAGTGCAACCATGGAGTCCGGCTTCTCGGATATGGCCCTGCTTCTCGCGCTCGAAGCATCCGCCGCTTACTACCCGATTCGCAACGTCGGTATTCGTCCGAGCGCGAGCTATCTATTTTCGCCCAAGGTGTTTTCGGTGAACGGAGAGGCCACGTCGTATTACCTTCATTCGCTGGCGCCAGGGCTGTCGGTCGACCTGGCTTACGACGAAGGCAAGCTCCCGCGCCTTTTCATCAGTCCGGGCATTGCCTACCAATGGGCGTGGTTCGAAGGGCATGAAGCCGCGGGCCTTGGGCTCACGCTGGCGATGGGCGCCGAGCTGTCCTTCGGCGCCGCCCGCTCCAAGGGCATCTCGCTGGCCCTCGTCTTCCGCTCCGCCAACCTCGACGTGTCCACCAGGCCATCGAGCTACTCCGACCGCACGCCAACCATCAACCACCTGGACTTTTCCAGCGTCCTCTTCTGCGTCGGCTTCCAGCTCGGACTATAGCGGAGACAGCGCGCGGTAAGCTTCCGCCTGTGCCCCGGGATAGAGCGCGTGCCACTGCTCCCGAAAAGCGGCTGACAGTTGCGCGTATCGCGGACCGTCTGTCCGCAAGGCGATGCCGTGAAAGAACGCATCGGGGAAGAGCGCGTAGTGGCGCCAGAGCTCTTCGCTGCCGAGAATATCGCGCACCATCGCGCCATGGTCGGCGTGGGGAAGCCAAATCACGTCGGGCTTGCGCCGAAAAAGCTCGTCGGCGGAGAAACCATTGTGAGCGAAATACGGATCGTGGAGGCCGAGCACGTCGATGATCCGCAGGTCGGGAGCGAGCGCACCAGGCAAACCGTGCTCGGACATGGCGAAGGATGTGCCCGCCGGGGCAGCTACCGCCATGGCAGCGATGGCACGAGCGGCTTGCCAGGAATCGATGTCCGGCAATGGCTCGGCGGCCGGAACGGCAGAGCGAAGCGCAAACTCCGACGGACGTTCTTGGCCGCGAGCTTCGTAGGCCTCGTCCGCAAACGAAAGTGCAACGTTGCCAGCGACGACGACCACCACGGCCGCCGCTGCACGCGTAAGTGTCTTTCTCGATGCGAACCACGAGGCCAGACTGCTGGCACGCTCGTGCCCTGCCATAAAGCCGTCGAATTCGACGATACCGGCAGCCACGAAGAACGGGAGGAATGGATAATAGAAGCGGCCGAGGTGGCCCATGATGTGGTTGAAGCGAAAGAGCACGGCGATGCTCGCAAGCGACGGCGCGAGCAGCACGACCAGCTGGCGCCAGCTCTTGCGTTCCGCAAATACGATTGCCGCCACGACAAAGGGCCACGCCGTGGCGAAGAAGACTTTCAGAAACAAATACGGATTCCACGCATACTCGCCGGCAAAGTCGCCGTAGTAACCGGGCTGTTTGGCGAAAAACGAAAGCGGCAGGGGCGAGCCGAGCATGGACGTCGTGGCAAGGACCAGGGTCGCCAAGCCTGCGAGCAGCGCCGCGCCGAAGGTCACGGCTGCCTTTCGCCGCGGAGCTGGCGCCAGCAGAAGAAGCGCCAAAGCTGGACAGCCCACTGCGCACAGCACGTTGTCGGGACGAGCGAGGACCGCGACCAGCGACACGATCGCGCTCCACACGGCCGCGGTCACGCACG
>CAZTTW010001013.1:0-2230 GCA_964616265.1 uncultured Myxococcales bacterium
AGAACTACGGGAGTCGCGCCTGCACCGGCTCGTGCGAGACCTGTACCGCTTCCGCGACCACCGCAACCTGCACGAACGTAGCTACGCCGCCATCAGGCAAGTCCTGCAACGGCACCGACGCTACCTGCAAGGGCTACTGCAGTGGTTCTAGCGCGGCATGCACGTACCCCGACACCTCGGTATCGTGTAGCTTGTCTACTTGCTCCGCCGGAACTCTCACCACCCAGTACTGCAATGGCGCTGGCGCCTGCTCGACGGTCAAGAACCAGTCGTGCGGGGGCTTCCCCTGTGCGAGCGGTAGTGCGTGCTCAGTGTCCTGTACGGCCCGCAGCACGACGGGATGTATGGATGGGTATAAATGCGTCGGAGGCAACGCGTGCGTCGCCGCCACGGTGCCTTGCGGCCTCACTGGCCAAACGCAATGTTCCATTGCAAACCACGGCGGTTGCCTTTACACGGATGCGACGATAGATTGCTTCAATCCGAACACTCCTCCCGTAGCTGGATTCTTTCCGTGTATGAGTGGATCTGAGTGCCCCAGCGGACAACAGTGTTGCGTCGTAGGAAACAGTTTTTGCTCCTCGACCGGATTTACCGCAAAGTGCAGCTCCAATCCTGCAGACTGCACGGGCGGACCATATTCGTCTGGCTACTACCTCTGCGACCCGAACCTTTATCCATCCGAGTGTCCAGCAAATTATTCATGCCAGCCCCTGGGCAGCAACTGTCAGGGTATCTATGTCTGCACCCGATAGCGTAGGTTGATGACAGAAAGTAAGGTGGCCGTTTCTCTCCCGGAGTGACGGATTGACTATCACACTGATGAGTGTCCTCCAGCCAAGTGCAGGGCAGAAGTGGGTGGGGTGACGGAAAGAACAGTGATTAGCCAAGACGATCCGTCGTGCGAGAGGACTGGCTTGCGAACTTGGATATCGCGTTGACGTCGGAGGGCCTGGATGCTTTCGATCTCGAATATGTACGTGCGGTCGAGCAAGAAATCGGAGGCATCAGGTTGGTGTCCTGCCATCGATCGCATCCTCGCCGGCAAGATGTGCCGCGATGCGGGACAAGGATTTTGCGCGGCTGGCCGCCCTGGAAGGCGACCAGGCTAGTACCGCTGGCGTCAGAAGAGTCGTAGAGCGTCCCGGATTGTTTGCGGACACCAGCAAAGGAGAGGCATCTCACTTGCCCAGCCTACCGGATTTCGGCCAATGCACGAAGGGCCGCGAGGCTGGGAACCGCGCGGCCCTTTCTTCAGAGCGTTCTTTTTACTTCACTTCACAGGTAAGGGTACCCGTGAGCTTGCTGGCCGCACTGCCTGTCCAGATTTCGAAACCGGCGAAGACGTCGGTCAGATACCAGGAATTCGAGAAAGCCTGACTCGTGCCGCCCCCGCTCTGGTCAGCCGACGCGTTGGTCACGGCATCGCTGATGAAGTCCTTCAGGTCGAACGATAGACTCGATACCGGTGAGTCTTTAGCTACGTAGGAGACGACTGGTCTTCCAGAGTCGTCCGTGCCTGCACTGGTGTTTCCGCGAGGACCAACCCAAACGTCCCATGAGTGCCCAGCGATAGTGGCTTGTCGCTTGACGCTTCCGATGGGTTGCTTGCTTTGGGGCTTGTAGAGCCAGACCATGATGAATCCTGAGATTGCGTCATTGTACGCTGCGCTCGGAAGAGTGGCCGACTTGTTGAACCAGACATCGTACGTGGCATTGAAGTCGCCGCCGCTCGATCCACCTGACCACGCGAAGGAAGTCTTAATGCTTGTGATCGAGCTGATCTGTATTGGTAAGTTGGAGTCGGTTGTGGAGAAGGATCCGTTTTGTGTATTTCCGTTCTGTCCGATGAAAATAGACGGGAACGACGCCGGTGCGCTGCTGCCTGATCCCGTGCTGCTATCGACTGTGAATGAGTTGCCCGTGTAGCTAATAGATTGCGTACTTCCGGTCGGACTGCCCCAGTTGTTATTCTGGATCACGTACTGCTTACAGTCTGTACCGCTAACCTTCGCGCGCGCCATCGAGCTGTCTTGGGTTGCTTGACCTCCCAGAGTTCCACTGAGGGTTCCACACGTGCTGGTACCACCCTTCGGTGCATCTGCGGCGCTAGTTCCAGGTGCGAAGCCGTTGATTGTGAAATCAAAGGGTGTCGTCTTTGTGCCATCGCCGGGCTGCAGGCTTCGAATTCCTGCGTTACCATCAGAACGCCAACACCGGTCCCGGTAAT
>CAZTTW010001014.1:0-2227 GCA_964616265.1 uncultured Myxococcales bacterium
TTTCCGCTCAATGGCGTCATCAAGGGATGGACGGAAGGCGTGCGCCTGATGGTGGTCGGCGACAAGACGCGCTTCTGGATTCCCGGCGAGCTAGCCTACGGCAATTCGCCGTCGCGATCAGGCGTTCCTTACGGAATGCTGGTCTTCGATATCGAGCTGCTCGAGATCATCCCGCCGGAATAGTCTCCCTAATACTGGCTAAGGAAGCTCCACACTTCCTTGGGCATCCACGTTGTGTTCTGCCCTGAATCCCTGGGGGAAGGCGTGTGGCCGCCGTCAAACGGACACCAGCGCACGGGATGCCCTGTCGAGCAGCCCTTGTAATCGGAGCAGACGTGGCCACCGGTGGGCGCCTTGGGCAGGGTCTCGATTGTGCATCCGTTCGACGTAGCAAAGAAGTCGGCGGTGGAGGTTTGTCCGCCCGACTCCTGCGATCCGAGCGAAGCGAAGTAGGGGATGGGCTGGCAGCTGGTGGGCTTCGGCTGCCCGCCCGCGGAGTGGGTGGCTACAGCGCGAAACACACCTGGGCGTTCGCAAACGAGGGTCATGGCCATAGCCCCGCCCATGCTGAACCCTTCCAGCTCGACCCGCGAGGTGTCGATGCACAGATCGGCCTCGACCTGCTTGAGGATGTCGTCGGTGAAGGTCACGTCCGCGTCGCCGGTGTTGGACCAAAGCCCGCCGGTTCCGTCGGGCGCGATGAAGATCGTGGTGTTGTTGGCCAGCGCCAGGAGCCCAAAGAACGGGCTTTGAGTCGTGTAGCAATTGATGCCTTCGGTGGTGCAGTCGAAGACCTGGCTCGCACTGCCCGTGGCCCAGTGGTAGGACAGAATGAGCCGGTAAGGCTTGTTGTTGTCGTAGTTGTCCGGGAGCCGAAGAAGGTACTGACGACCGCTGGCGACCTTGTTGTAGTTCTTGGTCGTGCCGGGGCTGTTCTGGAGCGTGGGCGTCTTGCCGCAGCCGGCGCTCGGGACCGCAGCGCCGGAGCTCGTGCCGCCGCCCCCGGCGCCGCCATCAATCGCGCTGCCGCCGGTGCCAAGCTGCACTCCCGTCGTGCCTCCCAAGGAGGTGGCGCCGCCGGTGCCTGAGTGACCTCCATTCGCGGTCGTGCCGCCGACCGCGCTAGCGCCACCCGAGCCGAGGTGTCCGCCGGTTTCGCTCGCTCCTCCCGTCCCTGGCTGGCCGCCCGCGCTCGCGCCGCCCGACGAGATCGTGCCACCCGAACCGGTGCGTCCGCCGGTTTCGCTCGCTCCGCCTGTCCCTGGCTGGCCACCCGAGCCCGTGATTCCACCGGAGCCACGTGAGCCTCCCGAAGCCTTTTCGCCGCCGCTTCCGCCATTCCCGCTTTGAGTCGATGTCGAGCAACCGATGCTGGCGACCGACAGCCACGCCACGGCGGAGAGAATTTCAATCTGAAATGCACGCGGCATGAAAAGGCCTCCTTGGATTTTGCTGGGGAACAGAGTTGGCTGGCTCCGATTAGATGTGCTTCGAGGCTCAAGAAGCGACGGTTGATATGTCTGAAGTTGGGTCTCTTTGTGGGCAGACCTGCCTTGCGAGCAAGCCGCACCTCGGCACGATTAGACCCAATCTCAGACATCGAGACTATCGGGGGGAGCCGTGGAACGGCAGCGCGCACCGGCCGCAGCTGATCTGCTGCCGGTGGCGCACCGTCGTTAGCCCTGGGCCGAGCCCTGGCCTACGGAATCCACGAGCCGGTCGTCTTGCAACTGGCGTTGCAACTGTTGCCGCCATCGCACTGCTCGCCGAACGTGCTTTGGATGCGACCATCGCCACAATAGGGCGCCCAGGTGCAGACCGAGGTGCAGATGCCCGGACCATAGGCAGTCGCGAGCGCGATATTGGCCGTGCCGAAGTCACATTCCTCGGAGCCGTTCTTGATGCCGTCGCCACAGTAGAAGGCGAGCGTGCAATCGGGATTGCAGGTGCCGTAGCTGCCGTCGTTCACGCCGTTGTCGCATTGTTCGCCTGGATCCTTGATCCCGTTTCCGCACTTGAGCTTGCAGTGGATATCGCAGGTACTCTGGGCGGTGCCGTTGTTGGCGCCGTCATCGCATTGTTCCGGAGCCACCACGACGCCGTCTCCGCAGGAGGCCAGAGGGACGAAGCCCTTGCAGTCCGTGGTGCACGAGCCCGGCAAACCACTGTTGACGCCGTCGTCGCAAACTTCGCCGAATTGTCCTTCGACCTGCTTGTCGCCACAGTA
>CAZTTW010001015.1:0-2223 GCA_964616265.1 uncultured Myxococcales bacterium
ATCATGGGCAGCATGAGCAGCGCCATGATCTTGAACACCGTGGGCCAGGCCAGGTAGTCCGACAGCGCCAGCGCACCGGCCCCGGAAATGAGCATGGCGATGCGGTAGCCAAGGACGAAGGTCGACGTGCCCGAGGCGCGCTCGTCCGCGGGTAAGACGTCGGTGCGGTAGGCGTCGCTGACAATGTCCTGGCTGGCGGAAAAGAACGCCACCACCAGCGCCGCCGCCGCCATGGCAACCGGGGCCGAGTGCGGATCCACGGTGCTGGTGGCCCAGATGCCAAGTGCGAGCCCGAGCTGGGCCAGCGCGATCCAGCCGCGCCGCCGGCCGAGAAAGGGCAGGCTGAAGCGGTCGAGCAGCGGCGCCCACAGGAACTTGAAGGAGTAGGGCAGGCTGACCAGGGCAAAGAGGCCGATGGTCTTCAGGTTGACGCCGACCTTGGTCATCCACGTGCCGAGCGTCGAGCCCGACATGGCAAGCGGCAAGCCCGACGCAAACCCGAGGCCGAGCATCGCGAAGACGCGCTTGCTGCGAAAGGCATCGAGGAATGCGCCCATAGCCTCACATTGTCCTGCCCGCGTCGCCGACGCCACTTTTCGCGTGGACAGTTTTGTGTGCGCGAGCGAGGCGAAATGGCGTGCACAGAAATCCACGCCCGAGAAAGTGGCGGATTCGCGCCCTCTGCAGGACTGGCGCGACTGGCACGCCGACTGCACTTGCTAGGTAGCGAGCCCCGCAACAACCCAAAGGAGAAGCCACCATGCTCAAGAACATCCTCGTCGTTCTCGGAATTGCCGCCATCACCAGCTCGGCCTTTGCGGCCACCAAGGCGCCCAAGAGCCCGAAGACGTCGGTCGTGCACAAGCTCGCCCAGGCTGGCGAAGCGAAGCCTGCCGCTGCCAAGGCCGACAAGAAGATGAAGAAGGAAAAGGCGCCCGTCGCGGCCGAAAAGACCGCCGAGCCGAAGGCGACGGAGCCGGCCGCGGAGCCGAAGCCCGCAAAACCCGCCGCCGACAAGACCACCAAGCCCGCCGCTGCGGAGAAGATCGCCGCGCCGAAAACCGCTGAGCCGGCGAAGAAGTAGTCGCGACGACCGCCTGAAACCCAACCATCCCATCCCGCACGGAAGCCGGTGAGCGCCTGGCTTCCGTGCCTCTGTTGCGGGGCTCACGCAACTTTTTCTCGGCCCTGTCCGAGAACGGATGCATGGCAAAGGTGATCGGGTTTGGATTCATGCTAGCGCTCGCGAGTTGTCTGCCGGCGCCTCCCGATAGCGCGGGCGATGGCACGACCGGCGCCGCAAGCGAAGGCGGTACTAGCGTGTGCGGCGGCGGTTCGTGGCAGCCGGGGTGGCTCGAGATTCATCACATCGATGCTGGCGAAGCGGTCTCCACGTTGATCGTCAGTCCCGTCGGCAAGAGCCTGCTCATCGACGCGGGCGAGGCCAGCTGGGACCAAAACGACGGCGCGAACGTGATCGGTGCTTACGTGCGGTCCGTGCTCGGCTGCTCGCGCCTCGACTACGTTCTAGTTTCGCACTTTCACCTCGACCACGTCGGATTTCCAGGCTACGGAGGGCTGTGGCACCTGGTGCACGAACAGGGCTTCTCCGTCGGCAAGCTCTTGCATCGCGATCTCTTTCGCTTCGTCGGCGTGGCGAGCGCCACGCTTACGAGCTGGCGAACCTATCTGCAAAGCGCCGACGGACAGGCGCTCCATCCCGAAATCGCCGTCGTCGGCTCGTCGCAGGTGCAGCTCGGCGGCGGCGTCTCGTTCTCGATTGTCGCTGTCGACGGCAACGGCGTATTGCCGGCCGCCGACCTGTCGACGGACGGCGCGCCTCCCGACGAGAACGATTATTCCATTGCGGCTCTGCTGCGCATGGGGCGTCTCGACTATTTCACCGCTGGCGATCTGTCGGGCCAGACACTGGTTTCGTCGCAGGGCTACTCGTACCACGACCTGGAAACCCGCGTGGCGCCCAAGGTGAAAGATGTCGACGTCCTTCGGGTGAGCCACCACGGCAGCAGTCACGCTTCCAATTCAACGTTGCTAGCCGAGTTGGCGCCGCGGATTTCCATCATTCAGGTCGGCGATGGCAACACCGACGGCCATCCGACCCAGGCAACTGTCAATCGCTTGCTTGCGATGTCGCTGCTCTACCTCACCGAGCACGGCAATGCGGGCACGGATCTGCGAGGTGCAAAGGTCTTGGAGATCGGA
>CAZTTW010001016.1:0-2222 GCA_964616265.1 uncultured Myxococcales bacterium
TTGGCGCTGTCCTCCGGCGTATTCGTAGTCTTGATCGGCTCTTCCGGCACGATCACGCTCTTGGGCGACATCTCTGCGAGCGCCTTGTTCGGCACTTTGTCGTGGCAAACGTGGCGTTTGCGATCCGCCAGCCGCCGGCGCAGCAGGTTCAGGCTGGGGAAAATCCCGAACGCCTCGAAGTAACGGTCTTCGCGAGCCCGCGCGAACGTGCTTTCCCGGGGCAGTCGCCCGTTGGCTAGCGCAATCAGCGCGGGCCGCAGTGGTTGCGGCTTCCCGGGCTCCTCGGAAAAAATGTACGGCAGCCAGTCGTCCGAAAGATCGACGACGGTCAGTCCGTCCCGGCGCGCGTTCTCGGGCGTCGTCTGGCCGGCAAAGCGCCCACCCTCGGCGATCATGACCTCTTCGCTGGCCGGCGCCGCCTTTACCGTCGCTGCCGCTGGAGTGACCGGAGCCGGCTTCGCCGCTTGCGTGGATTGTTCGCTGGCGCAAAGGCCAGCGAGGACCAGCGCGGTTGCGCGAGCCCCAGGCGAGCGGAAGTTGCGGGAACGTCTTCGGACCGGGCGCCGTAGGTACTTCTCCAGCACGAGGCAAAGCCTAGGAGCTTGGACCGCCAGATTCAAGCGGAGTGTTCGGGCGACGCCAACCCGCATCGAATGCGGATTAGCCGGCGCGGCGAAAGGTCAGGTTGAAGCGATGGCTCCCCAGCCTAAGGTGGTGTCCGTCCTTGAGCGAGAGAACGCCGTGGTAGCGCAGGCGATCAGGGCCGCCCCACACCACGACGTCGCCGTGAACCAGCGGCACGCGCACCGGCCGTTGGTTTCGCGTCGCCCCGCCGAACAGGAATACCGCCGGAAGACCCAGAGACACCGAGACAATCGGAGCCGTGAGGTCGCGCTCGTTTTTGTCTTGGTGAAGGGTCAGTCTGGCTCCGGGTCCGTAGCAGACTCCGTGGAGCACGGACAACAAGCAGCCGGCCAAGCTGGACTGGTACAACCTGGATTCGCCTACGCCGCCCCTCCTGGGCACGATGGGAGCCGCCCAGCAGCCCATCGCTCAAATGAGCGCCGGTAACTACGGCGTCATCGCCCGCAACGGCGACAGCAACGGCGTGGCCTTTCCCAGCTGGAGCCACGACGGCATGACTGTCGTCTACTCTTCGACATTCAGCCGACGACCGCGTGCTCGCTTTCGACCGCGTCCCCGCCGGCGAGGTCATGTACGCGAATCCTCACGCCGAGCTGTACATGGTGCCGCTCGGGTCTGCGCCAGGTGCCGGTGCTGCGATTCGGTTGGCAGCCAACGATCCCGTTCAATGCACGGGATTGACCAGCCCCGGGATCAACAATCACTACCCGTGCTGGGCGACGGCCGCGCCCGCGCACAACGGGCGTACTTACTACGGGATGGCGTACGCCTCCAACCGCGCCGACATTCCGGCGGTGACTTCGCGCTACGACGGCGTCGCCCGCCCCATCACGCAGATCTATCTGACCGCGGTCACGATCGAGGACGGCGTCTACACCACGCACGGCTCGATCTACGTGTGGTGGCAGCCGCAAACGCTCAACACCAGGGCCGAGCTCGACTTGCCAGATTGGCAGCGCGCGAAAACCAGCATGGTCAGTCCGTCTTTGCGTCCCCGGCTCCGACCCACAGCGCCCCAGAAAGTCCCGATTCTGACGATGGCACGACGGTTGCTGAGCACGAAAAGCAGCAACTTGCACCACGCTCAGTGGCGCCACAACAAAGGAGCTTCTTCGTGAAACAGACACAATTCTTCGTCGAAGGCACGCTCGTCGTCATGGCCGTCGTTGGCTTCACGACAACAGTCAACGCCCAAAGCATCGAGGCAGCCGAGACAGTCGGCCCTGTTCCAACTGTTCAGCAAAATGCCGAGCCGGCGTTTGGACAGCGGGGACAGTGGTATCTGTACACACCGAGCTTGTTTGCAACTCATAACCACTACGACCAAGTCACGGGCGGACCAGCGTCTAGTGACAATTCTCTTTCGCTATCGGTTGAGTTTGGTAGGTTCGTGCGCAATCGCTTCAGCCTGGGCGTCGAGGTCGATGGCAACTACGGTTGGCAAACGCAGGATCAGGCGACCACGGGCATCGATAGCAATCGATTGACGAACTGGATGGTGGGCTTGCATCTAGTGGCCGGCTGGCAACGCCCGCTCTCCTCTTGGTTGTCTTTCTGGCATAAAGTCAGGCTCGGAG
>CAZTTW010001017.1:0-2219 GCA_964616265.1 uncultured Myxococcales bacterium
CTCGGGATTCACGGGGCCGCGCAGCGCGATCTCGACGCGATAGCTATGGCCATGGACGCGTGAGCATTTGTGCCCTGCCGGCACGCGAGGCAAATGGTGGGCGGATTCGAACGTGAAAATCTTTTTGAGGTCGACTTGCAAAGCAGGGTCAGTCTACCACGCCGCGAGGTCCCTACCGTCCTGCGTAGCGCTTGAGAGCGTCGACCTGAACGATCTTTCCTTCAGGCAAGACAATGGCAGTCAGGCACCGGCCGTAGACGCAGCCCGTGTCGAGTCCGGTGGCCAACGGATGCTGTTGCAGGCCGCGAACCGCGTCGTGGCCGAAGATGACCCACTCGGGCCCACGCCATTTCGCCGCCCACGGAAAATTCACCAGGAGGCGGCTAGTGGGCTGGCCCTTGTCGTCGATACTGCGCAACGTGCACATTTGGTCGCGATTCTGCTGGTCGAGGGGAACGCCGGGCACCAAGCCGGCATGAACGACTAGAACCTCGGCTCCGCCCGGCATGACTTCGCCCAGTCGCAAGTAAGATGGCAAGGCGGCCAAGTAGTCCCAGTCGTCGTCTAGAAGCGCACGCATGTAGCGGCGCCGCTCGTGCGTGTGGTCCTTGCTCGCGTCGTGCCGATGCGACAGAGCGAAAGCATCGTGGTTGCCTAGCACTGCGAGAAGGCCGTGCTCGCGTGCAAACTGAACGACCGCTTGAGAGTCCGGCCCCTTGGCTACCAAATCACCGGCGAGGACAACTCGCTCGCCCTTGCTGTGCCCGCACTTGCGCAAGAGGAGCTTCAATTCCTCGGCACAACCGTGCACGTCCCCAACAACGATGGTCCTCTGCATCGATTCGATCATCATAGCAGCCTCGACGCCGAGCTGAAGAAACCACGCATTCGGACGTCGACATCAGCCGGCGGATAGCGCAAATTTCGAGCGTGAGAGCTGACACAAGATCCCGGCGGCTACGCGTTCTCGGGCAGGCCGAGCCAGCCCAAGGCGGCGAGCGACCGCACCATCCGCCGTGGATACGCGCCCGCTTGCCATCCGGCAAGACGTTCTTCGACCTTCGCCACCGCGTGCACGAGCTGGGACTGCACACCGTCTGTGAGAGCGCGTCCTGCCCCAACATGGGCGAATGCTGGAACGAAAAGTCGCTCACCATCATGATTCTGGGCGGTCTGTGCACGCGTTCCTGCAAGTTCTGCGACGTGCCGACCGGCAAGCCTTTGCCCCCGGATCCCGATGAGCCGACTCGCGTAGCGGCGATGCTCGCCGAGCTTGGGCTCGACCACACGGTGATCACCTGCGTGACCCGTGACGATTTGTCCGACGGCGGTGCAGCCCACTGGGCCGCGACCATTCGGGCGGTCAAGGAACGCTGCCCGACCACGGTCCTCGAAGCCCTGGTCAGCGACTTCAAAGGCGACACCGCCGCGGTGGACGTGGTCTTAGACGCCAAGCCAGACGTGTTCGCGCACAACCTAGAGACCGTGCCTCGTCTCGCCCGTCAGGTGCGCGTGCAGGCCAGCGTCGAGCGTTCGCTTGCCGTGCTCGGCCATGCCCACGCACGCCGAGCCTTGACCAAAAGCGGTCTCATGCTCGGACTCGGCGAAACCCTGGACGAAGTGCGCGAGGTCATGCGCGACCTGCGCGCTGCCGGCGTGGCCATCTTGACCCTTGGCCAGTACTTGCGGCCATCACGCCAGCACTTGCCCATCGCGCGCCACGTGACCCCCGACGAGTTTGCCCAGCTCAAAGAGGAGGCGCTTGCTTTGGGTTTCGAGCACGTGGAATCCGGCCCCCTCGTGCGCTCCAGCTACCACGCCGCGAGCCAGCACGGCCTCGTGCAAAAGTACGCGCAAGCCAAGTAATTACGACAGATCCGCTTCGGCGAGGGCCATCTGATCGTCGAAGCGACGCTGTTCGGCCCCAAGATCGCTGCGCCCCAAGAAAGCGGTGTAACTCATGAACGCCGTGAGACGCGACAGATCCGTCGCCCATTCCGGCAGATACTTCGGCTCGCTCACCAGCCCTTCGCGCGCCAGGCGGTCGAACAAGGGCGTGTCGTCGACGGCCAGCTTGCCTACGAACAACATGCGGACCAGCTGGCTATGGCCCTTGACCAAGGCGATGCGCAGAAAGTTGGTGACCCGCAAAAGACCGTCGAGGTAGCAACCGTCTTTCGTAAAAGGTGCGCCGCCCTCGAGGGGGCCGCCGCGCATGA
>CAZTTW010001018.1:0-2218 GCA_964616265.1 uncultured Myxococcales bacterium
CGGCGCCGCCCACGCTCATGGCCTTCATCGCCGCGTTCATCAGGCGCGGATCGCTTACCAGCTTGGAAACCTTGGGACTGCCCGCCAGCTTGAACGCCTGGCCGACGACCACATCCTTAATCGACTTGAAGACCGCCATGATTGGCAGAGGTTCTGCCACGAGCCGCGAACCAGGTCAACGCATGCGGTGACTCTGCCTGAAGCGCGAAATTCGTGTTAGAGCCTGCCCTTCCCATGGCACTCCTGTCGACTCCAGTCGGACGCCTGCTGCTATCGCTGGTTCTGCTGGCGGCGATTTTGCCGATCGTCGTGTGGTTCTTCCGCGACACCTGGGCCGAGCTGGAAGCCGACGCCGCAGCGATTCGCGCCGAGCGCAGCGGCCCGGCCCTCGACATCCGAATTCCTGTCACGTTCGGCTTGGGCGCGCTCGCTCTCCTGCTCATCAACTACTACGGATCGCACGATTTCTACGACAGCACGATTCAGCCGTTTCTCGAAGCCTACGCGCGTACGCATCCGGGCAGCGTGGACGTCGATACCTATCGAGACCTCTACTGGCGCGTGTACTGGGGTCTTTCCCGCTACGCATGCTACTTGCTCCCGCTCGGCGTTTGGCCGCTCGTCTTCAAGGAAAGCCCGCTCGACCTCGGGCTGCGCTTCCGCGGCTTCCGGGAACACGCGTGGATCTATCTGCTTTGCCTCGTCGTCGTGATGCCGACGTTGGCCGTGGTCGCGCGCACACCGGAGTTCAATCGTTACTACCCGATGTATCCCGGCGCCGGCCGCTCGTGGGTTGACTTTGGAGTTTGGGAAATCATCTACATCGGCCAGTTCTTCTCCCTGGAGGTCTTCTTCCGCGGATTCTGGCTCCGGGGCTCACGCTCTCTCGGCATGGGCGCCATCTTTTCCATGGTCGTGCCCTACGTGATGATCCACTTTCCCAAGCCGTACCTCGAAGCCTGCGGCGCCATCGTCGCTGGCGTGGTCCTGGGCTCGCTGTCCATGCGAACCGGCAGTATTTGGGCCGGCTTTCTCATCCACTCGACGGTCGCGGTGCTGATGGATCTGCTGGCCCTCGAGCAAAACGACCGGCTGCCTACGCAGCTTCGGCCCGCCTCGGACCCGCACTACAAGTTCGCGTACACCAGCCACCTGTTGTGGGGCATTTGGGCGCTCGCCCTGGTCGGGCTCATCCTCCTGCTCTATCGGCGGCGAGCCCAGGCGCGACGACTGGCCCAGGCCTAGGCTAGCGCCTCAGCCCCTGCCTCCCCTCCCGTTCCCGATCACTATGCAAGCGAGATTGTGAGAGAGCCGTTTGTATCGAGATCGGGAACGGGAGCGAAGGCAGGGCGAGATCAGACAGAAGCGATGCGGAAGCTGCGGGTCGGCTTGCGCGGCGACGAGGCAGGAAAAATCGGCCGGGACAGAAACAGCGCTCGCCCAGGACACCCGTGGGCGCCTGGGCGCGGGGTGGAGGGGGATGGTGCATGGCCTGTGGTGCGTGACTGCTCTTGTCCCGGCCCTTCAAAACTGTTATCAGCCGCAACCGGTGCAGCTGGTTTGTCTAACGGATTCGGTACCACCTCCGACAACGTCATCCGCTGTTAAACGTAGTGCAGAAGGATCTATTGCGTAACCGTCGCACCCGCTGATTTGCGTGTCCGTCAAAACGCATGGGCGAATGTCAGGTTTCGTCCTACATTCGCGTCGTAGACGACGTGCGAAATGGCTCGCTAGCCGTGCGGCGGTGCAAGGCTAGAATGAGGCCACTTTGACAGATGAATCCATACCGAACGACCAGCCATCGCGAGCCTCGATACGCGACCGCTTGCTTCTGGCTCTCGCCAAGCCGGAGCATGCGGCGAAGGCCGGTTATCTTCCCGCGACGCTCGTTGCCTACCACGAGCCCATGGCCGTCTTGGAGTGGCTGGGTTTCGGCAAGGGGCTGCTGGTGCTCAACCACGCCGCGGTTCCGACGGGTGAGTTGCGCGCCAACCTCGAGCGAGTTCTGCAGGCGCACGACAGGGGCCTTCTCTTCGTGTGCGTGGCGGGCGGCGACGCGGCCGTCGTGAGCGAGCTGCGCGCGGCCGATGCCGAGACTCGCCACCGCGAGAACATCGGCCTCTACCACCTCGGCGATGATGGCAAGCTGCAATGGGCGGCCGGCCGCCGCCTACGCGAGCTGGAGAAAGCCTGCCGCAAGCTGCCCGACTCGGCG
>CAZTTW010001019.1:0-2218 GCA_964616265.1 uncultured Myxococcales bacterium
TCGCGTGCACCAAGCTCAAGCAGTGGCTCAAGTACGACGACGCGCTCGACACCTTTGGCGTGCACGGCGTGGGCGGAACGATGGGCGCGCTGCTCACGGGTTTCTTCGCCACGCCCGAGGTGAACGGCAACCTCAACACGAACCTTGCACAAATCGTCGGCAAGACCCTGTGGCTCGAGCAGCTCAAGGCGATGGGCGTGACGATTGTCATGGCCATCCTCGGCACCACGGTTCTCGCGTACGGCATCAAGGCGGTGCTTGGCCTGCGCCCCGAAGCCGACAGCGAAGAGCAGGGCCTCGATGTTCTCGACCACGGCGAGTCCGGCTACCACATGGACGAGGCGGCCGGCTAGCCAGTTTCTTGCCTCGCGAAAGCCTCAGCCGAAAGCTGGGGCTTTCTTATTGGGTTGCGGTCAAAGTGGCCGATACATCCGAGCTTGAGCTGCTGCTTGTGCTGCGAAGCTTGAGCGTATTGCCTTGCACGCAGTAGTCGGACGTATCGGGCGTGCCGGTCGATTTCGGAACGCTGGTAACCGTTGTGCCCGAGGTCGAGTAGGTGCCGTCCTCCGAAGGCGGATGCTCGTTGAAGCTCTCGCTACAAACGCACGAACCTCCCGCAACGGTCGAGCACGATCCCGAGAAACCGGCGTCGGTGATGCCACCGCTCTTGTAGGTCGTGTCGAGCGCTGCGCAGCTAAAGCTGCCGGTAAGACATGGCGCGGAATAGGTGACTGTCGAGGCGCTGCTGAGGGTGAAGTCGATGGTGTACGTGCCATCGTTGCGGAACGTAAACGTGCCGCCGAATTCCTCCTTCTGTACATTCGCTGTCGTCGAGCAGCCAGCATCGTTGAGGGACGTGGACGAGCCGGCGTCCCGGTTGCTGAGACAGAAGCCGCTGATGTGCCACGTGCCGAGCAGGGAACCTCCGCAGGGCGTGAAGCTGCAGGAATTGTCGCCGCTGCTGCCGCCGCTGCCACCGTTTCCAAAACTGATGCCGCCGTCTGCCGTGCTCGTTCCGCCCCCGCAACCAAGTAGCATGGCGGATGCGAGCGAGGCGACCGCGAAGATTGTCTTGGTCATATGCATTCTCCTGTGCGCGCTCGAGGTGAGCGCCTCCCGGATCGTACACCCGCGCTCGCGACGCATAAAGGGCGGCTTGCCGCCGCGGCAGTTGGCTGCCAACTCGCCGGGGGCTCTGCTACGATGAGCGCGCCGTGGCCCTATCGCTCGCTCCGTGTCCCGTCGACCAAGCGTCGCCCCGAGGTGGCGTGCTGCGGGCTGCTCGACGGCCAGACGGCTGGGTCGTGGACGGCCCCGCTCCGCAATTGCCCGCGCGGCTCGACGATTTGTGGCCCGGCCCGAGCGAAGATTTGTGCTGGCTCGCCGGCAACTGGCGCATCTTGCAACGCCAGGACGGGCATCGGACTTCGCTCGACGATCTTCTGACGGCGCACCTGGCAGCGACGATGCTGACGGAACGGCCGCCGGCTCGCTGTCTCGACCTCGGCTGCGGCATCGGTAGCGTGCTTTTGTTTCTAGCTTGGCGGTTTCCCTCAGCGCAGCTCTTGGGTATCGAAGCGCAGGACGTGTCCGCTGCGCTGGCTGTGCGCTCGCTGGCGTGGAACGGCATCTCGTCTCGCGCCCAGATCCTGCTTGGCGATTTTCGGCACACGGCCATCGAGGAGCGATTCGATCTCGTCACGGGAACGCCGCCGTACTTTCCCGTGGGCAGCGGGCCGCAGTCGGAAAGCGTCCAGCGGGCTCCCTGCCGTTTCGAGCACCGGGGTGGCATCGAGGCCTACTGCCAAGCAGTCGCACGCCTGCTTGCCGACGGCGCGCCCTTCGTCGCCTGCGAAGCGTGGATTCAGCGCCAACGCGTGCAGCCGGCTGCCGAGGCCGCGGGACTGCGTCTCGTGCGCTGGCGCGACGTCGTTCCGCGCGCGGGCAAGACGCCGCTTCTTTGCGTGTTCGCCATGCGGCGGGCCGACTGCTCCGAGCCCTTGTGCGAGGAGCCCCCGCTGGTGGTGCGCGACGAGAAAGGCCGGCGGAGCACCGAGTTCGGCCAAATTCGTGCGGCCATGGGCATGCCGCGCTAGTCGCGTGGGGAGCGCTGGGCTTTGCTCAGCGCGGACCATCGCGGGAAGGCATGGAGACCCTTCGAGGGTTTCCATATCATCAGTCGTCCTTTGCTCGTTCAACTTGACTCTGCGGCTCGAGC
>CAZTTW010001020.1:0-2206 GCA_964616265.1 uncultured Myxococcales bacterium
CCACCCCACAACACACGCGCTGACGGGACGAGCATCCCGTTGGAGTTTTCAGCCGGTTTGCATCTGACCGACGATCTGATTCTCTTCGGCGAGGTGTCCGACGTGCACGCGTTCACGTCCGCCGATCGGACCAGCCACGTCGATCTCTACGGATTCGGGCTAGGCCTGAAGTACTACGGAACTCCGACCGGTTTCTTCCTGAGATCGTCCGTCTCGCGGACTTGGTTCCGCTACCGCAATGACGAATGGGATCCGACGAATTGGCCGGCGCCGTACTCCGGCATCACCGGCCGTTTCTCCATGGGCAAAGAGTGGCGGACGGAGGCGAAATGGCGCCTCGGTCTTTCCGGGGAGATTGTCCTTGGACGCTCGCGGCCCGACAACTTCGAATCGTTCACCCACGTCGCAGCGGCGTTGGTGGCTTCCATAGGCTACGACTCGGACGGTGGGCCGAGGAGCAGGCCCTCGACTTCCATGTCCGCATTACCGGCAGCATCGGACAAGGGCTTCGCGCCGTTCGGCCTTTACCTGGATGCGCGATTGGGGGCGGGCGCTCTGTGGGCAAGCAGTGGCGACTTCCTCATCAGCGGGGCGACCGTTCCACTCGGCGTGGCGGCTGGAATGAGCCTGACGAGCGATCTCGTCGCTTTCGCAGAGGGCAGCTACATCTCGATGCTCGACCCTCGCGCCAGCGTCTCCTCCGGGCGTATCCTCGACTTCCATCTGTATGGCGCTGGACTAGGCCTGAAGTATTACCTTACGCCGAGGAGATTCTTTCTGTCTGGATCGGTGTCGGTCGCGCGGCTGCACTATGAAAGCGACGAGATCTACGTTTCCGACGGAAACACCGGCGACCTTTCACGCTGGGGCGTGTGGGGCCGCCTCGCGGTCGGACAGGAGTGGCCCGTTTCTCCGGACTTGTCCATGGGCGTGGCGGGCGAGTTGGAGATCGGCCGCATGGCTCAGACCGAGCACGCGTATCCACCGGACTTCGGATCCGACGCGTACGTCCCCAAGGCCTTGTCGTTAGTCTTCCTCTCCAGCTTCGGCTCTCCCGCGGAGCACGACGACTCGGAGGCCGAGCGCATGGTGCAGGCACCGACGCCGCCGACGATGGGTCCGTTTCTCAGCTTGGGTCTCGGTGTCGGTATTGTCTCGGGCCGCCAGGATAGTCGAAACTTGGTGTCCAGCGAGACTTTGGACGACCTGTCCAAAGCCCTCCCTCTCACGATGGGGGTGGGGTATCGCTTTTCTCCGCGCTGGTCGGGCGACGTGAGTTTCACCTATGCGCCGGTTTCCTTCGCAGTCGCTAGCTACGACAGCGATTCCGCGAATGACTTCTACCTGGGTGCGGCCTTGCGCTGGCATTGGCTGTCGCGTGGAACGCTCCATCCTTGGGTCTCGCTCGGTCTCGGAGTCGAGTGGCTCAGTTTCCACAGCAACGATTACACGGACGTCGAGGCCAGGGGTTATGATCTGGACCTGCAGATCGGCAGCGACACTCGTGTGAGCCGCTCGTGGACGATCGGCCCCTACGCGAGCGCCCGCGCAGGCATCTACAAGCACCTTTCGCTGCACCCCCATTGGCGCGGGGGGAGCCCCAGTGAAGTAGATCTGTCTTTCTCGGACTTGGCCCTGCACGAGTGGTTCACGGTCGGTTTACGCGGGACCTTCGCCTCGATTCTATGATCCGCACCATGTCGAATCTCGTCTATGCGGCATTCGTGAGGTTGGCCGTCTGGTAACCGAGGGGATGAAGCCGTCATCAGAGAGCGTGCGAAAAGAGTCGGTGCGTTGGGCACACCCAAGGTCCTTGGGCCGCTAACCGACATCATCAATATCCAGGAGACACTATGAAGAAGAAGTCGAGTTGGATCCTCGTTGCATTCATTGCTTGCGCGTCTGCAGGGCTAGCTTGGGCGGCTAAGAAGGAAATCGTCACCACCGTGCCCGAGAATCTGAAATGGGTGGAGGTTCCCAATAGCGGAGGGGTTATGGTCGCGAACGTATCGGGCGACATCATGAAGGGCGCCTACGCCGCGTTTGCCAAGATCCCGGCGGGTCAGATGCACCCGTTGCACACGCACACGAAAGACACCAAGGCAGTCGTCGTGTCCGGAACCTTCCTGCTTACGGGCGAGGACGGGGTCGAGAAGAAGCTTGGCCCCGGTGGCTACTTCTTCGTGCCGGGCGGACTCAAGCACAC
>CAZTTW010001021.1:0-2204 GCA_964616265.1 uncultured Myxococcales bacterium
ACTCCGTTGGCACCGATCGTCTGCATGCGAACGAAGGCTTCGCGCAGACTGTCCGATCCGTTGATGGCCGAGCCCAGCAAGCACGCCGTGCGCGGCGCTGTGCTGTCGTCCATGGGCAACTTGGCGCTGGCCAGCGCGTCCTGGCAAAGGGCGACGGTCGCCAGGACGTACGAGGCATTCCAGTTGTGCCGCTCTTTGGGCGTGTCGAATACGTATTGCGTGCGGTCGCGGTCAGGGATCTCGCCCACGATCGTAGGCAGCACCGAGCTTGCGCCTGGCGGTGGGGCTCCCAGCGAGCAGCGGGAAAGGGGACCAAAACCCGCCTGATTGGCCACGGCGTTGCGCCATGTTTCTTCGGCGGTCGCGCCGAGAGCGGTCATGGCAGCACGACCGATCACATAAACGCGGCGGTTCCGAGGAGCTTTCATGGAAGAAATGCGGCAGCGACGTGCGAACCCGGTTTCTTCTATCGCATGCCGCCGCCTGCTCCCGCAAGGCCTGCGTGGGGAGCGGCAGCGGCGGGATTGACGTGCCGAAAGGTCGCGTGTTAGTTCGAGGGTGCGCGACAGGATGCGCGGAACATGGACCACAGCACAGCCTACAAGCTCATTGTCGACTATCTCTCGCAGCGGTTTGGCGTTCCCCTCGAAAAGATCACGCCGGAATCGAAAATGTTCGACGACCTCGGGCTCGACAGCATCGACGCTCTCGACATGCTCGCGCTTCTTGACCGCCAGTACCGAGTCAAGGTCAACGAGGAGCAAGCGCGGAAGATCCGCACCGTCGAGGATGCGGTCCAGTACGTGCTAGCGAACCTGCCCGAGAACGTACCCACGCCCTGATACCACGATGCCGCGCCTGCGACCGACGCTCGAGTTCCGTCGCGGCGATGAGCTAGTAACCAGCGTTTTGGCCGAGCCGGACGCGGTCTGGTTTCAGGGGCACTTTCCCACCATGCCGCTCCTGCCAGGCGTGGGCATGTTGGCGCTGGTCGAGGAATCGATCGCGCTCTTTTGGCAGACGCCGACGGATCCGGCGGTGCAGATCACCGGGTTTCGGCGCATTCGCTTTCGGCAGCGGGTCGACCCGGGCGCGACCTTGCGGCTGCGGGTGAAGAAGGGGCCGCCGCCGGGAAGCCTGCGCTTTTCGGTCGAGGTGGGTGGGCTGGCCGCGTGCACCGGGGAGTGCAGCGTGCTTCCCGCAGAGCCGGCGCTGGCGTCTGCGCCCCTCGGGGCGGACGCGCCCTGGGCCGCTCGATTCCAGTCGGCCTTTTCGCCCGATGGGGTGCGCGTCGCCTCGCTTACAGCGCGAGCGCTGCAGCTCACGGAGATCGTTCGCGGCTCGGAGCGCTTGCGGCTATGTGTCGCGTGCGAGGATCGGGCAGAGGTGGCGGCCGCGCTTCTCGCGGCTTTTGCCGGCGCCATTCACGTGATTTTTCCCGCCGCGCTGTCGCCCGAGGCGCTCGCCGAGACGTTTCGCGCGCGGGCGTTTTCGCATTGGCTGGGGCCGGCAGAATGGGCGCCGTCGTTGCAGGCGCTCGATGCCGAACGGATCTCGGCGGCGTGGCCTTCGGTGCCGGCTGAAGGCATGCAGGTTCTGAGCGGCGATCCGTGTGTGTTCCTGCAAACCGGAGGCACGACGGGACAGCCGCAGCTATGGGCCAAGAGCGCTCGCAATCTGCTAGCCGAAGCCCTCTTTCACGCGCACGCGTTGCAGGTCGGCGCCCACGACCACATCCTCGCGACGGCGGCGCCACACCACATCTATGGCTTGCTCTTTTCGGTGCTGCTTCCGCTGGTCTCACCCGCCACGGTCGAGCGGACTTCTCCCTTCTTCCCGCAGGAGATTGCGGGGCGGATTGAATCCTCGGGCGCGACGATTCTGGTAAGCACGCCGGCACACTTGCGCGCGCTGGCGTCGTGCTTGAGCTCTCGCCACCGTTTAAGGCTCGTCCTTTCGTCGGGCGCGCCTCTTTCCAGCGCCGATTCGGCCGAGTTTCATGCACGCACGGGCATTTGGCCGCTCGAGGTCTACGGATCGACGGAAACCGGCGGCGTGGCCATTCGCCGGCAGGACGTTGCCGATGCACCTTGGCTGCCTCTCCCGGACGTCGAGGTTGGCGTCGGCGTTGGCGTGGACGGCGAGACCCTGCGCGTGCGTTCGCCCTTCGTGTCTGCCAATGCTTCGGGCGACGACGCCTTCGT
>CAZTTW010001022.1:0-2203 GCA_964616265.1 uncultured Myxococcales bacterium
ACCGCCCAAACGAATGAACGGGCGACCAAGCGCAAAGACCGCGAGCGCGCTCCACGGGAAGAGCCCGAAGCCCAACTGACGAACCAAGTAATCGAACGTCGTCGACGGCGTGCCGGCGCGCGGGATGCCGCCTAAGAGCATGGAAAATTTGCCGGCGACATTTCCAGCGACGGCCGTCAGGACGAGCAGCAAGACGCCGAGCCCAGCCACGGCCAGAAGAAGCGCACGACCGCGCGCCCCGAGAACGAAGAGTCCCTTGCCAAAGCCGACATCGGAAGGCACGTCGGCGCCTACCCCAGCGGCGCACAGCGAAGGCCCCGTCGCCTCTTGCCGAGGCTGCAAACCAAAGCCGACCAGCAAAGCACCCGTGAGCGACAAACACGGTAGCGCCACGCCCAAGAGCCAACCGCCGGCCAGCAGGCCGAGCACGAGGCCGGCGCACCCTACCGCGAAATCGCCCATGCGCCGAACGCCCGAGGCCGGCCATGCGTAGCGACCGAGTCCGCCCAGCGCCAACCCGAGCCCAGCGACGAGCGGCATGTCGGACGTGAGTTGCCGCGACTCCAGCATGAAAATGGGCAGCGAGCCCAGCGCCAACGCCGACAGCACCGCCGCCCGACGCCGCAGCAGCCCCGCCGCCGCCCAGTACACGGCGAAAATGGCGAGAATGGCGCACAGGCCATTGCCGAGTCGACCGCCTACCTCGCCGATGCCGAACATCCTCATGCCAAGCGCGCTGATGACGAGATCCGCAGGCGGCTCCGCGTTGAAGCGCTTGCCCACGGTCACGTCGACGAGCGACGAGCTGGTGGCCATGTCACGGGCGTGCTCCGCGATTTTGAGCTCCCATGGATCCCAAAAGCCGAAGCCCAACCGAGGCAGGACTAGAACGATCGCGAAGAGCGCGATCCACCAAATCGGCGATATACGCCGCAATCTTTCGAGAAAGCTCATGCGTGCTCTGTGGCCGTCCTTTGCAGGGCCGGCACTCTAGCAGCGTGCCCGTACAAAGAAAACGATCACCCGGGTGTGGAACCCGGCGGGAGCCCGGCCGCTCTGCCGTGGACGTCGCAAGTTTCGCCCGGACGAAGCACGACCAGCCGCTCGGCGAGGCCGCGCTCTTGGCAAAGCCGGGAAAGCCATTCGAGCGGTTCGTCCATGGATTCGTAGCCGACCGGGAAGGATCCGTGCCCGATGGGCATGAGGAGCTGCGCGCCCAGATCGTGAAACGCGGCAAGCGCATCGAGTGGCGACATGTGGTCCGCGCGCTGGCTCGGTGGTTCGTAGCCCGCGATAGGCAGAAGCGCGACGTTCGGCTGCAAGCGGCGACCGATTTCTTCGAAGCCCGAAAAATAGGCGGTATCGCCCGCGTAGTAGACCGAGGCTCCGGCACTCTTGACGATGTATCCGACGGCAGAGCGCCAGTCGCGGTCGAGCAGCCCGCGGCGACCATCATGCCTTGCAGCCACGGCCGTCACCTCCACGTCGGCGTGCTGAAACGACTGCCCCGGTGCAAGCTCGATGGCGTTCGCAAAACCCAGCCCTTGCACGAGCGACAAGCAGCGCGGCGGCACCACCAGCACGGCCCGCCTCGAGATCCGCCGCAACGACGCCCGGTCGAGCCGATCGCGATGCGCGTGGGAGATCAGGACCACATCGGTGTCTGCCGCGTCTGACTGGCGCAGACACGCCGCCTCCCGCCGCCGTACGCCGAGCAAGAAATCGCCCAGAAACGGGTCGACGAGCAAGCGCGTCTGATTCGTGGTCAGCATGACCGACGCGTGACCGACGAACGTTACCGCGATATGGCCCGCCGGGGGATGCGGCACCGAACGCGCCTGACAGCGAATCGGGGCGATGAAAAACCGCCCTATCGCATGCCGCACGAGCCGGAGCGCCAAAACCCGCGCTATCAGGCTTTCCGACGCCGGGCGAACGCGCCTACGGTGCTCGTGATCGAGCTCTTTGCTGCGTTCGATAACTCGGCGTTGCCAATCGTCGTCGCCGGCCATAGCTACCCTGGCGTACCTAGCGTAGCAGCGCGGTCGGAAGTCGGCGAGCCATCCCAGGGTTTCCAGGACGACTCGCTTCGATCTATGCTCGGTGCCATGCGCATGATCCCACGGTGTCCACTCTGCCTGCTTTCGCTCCCAGTGTTCGTTCTACTGTCCGCCGGATGCAAGAAATCTGCGGAAGGCGCCCC
>CAZTTW010001023.1:0-2200 GCA_964616265.1 uncultured Myxococcales bacterium
AGAAAGTGGGTACGAGGTTCAGCTTGAAGGGTGCGCTAGCGGTGGTGATGAAGGCCCCGCCTGGGGGCAAGGGCATTTTCCTCCATCTAGCCGACGGAGTTTAGGCGTGGTGCCGGTGACGCATCGGGGGAACCGGAGCAAGTGCTGCCTCAGGCGGGTGTTCGTGCAGCGTGGGCCACTTTCGTGAACCGAAATCGTCGGGACATTACGTCCTCCCAACCATGCATGTAGTCCTGAACGCCCTCGTGAGCAATCGCTCGAAGATGGTCTCACTGCTGACGATCTTGGTCAGCCTGCCCTTTGTATCCTGCAAATCGGACAGCAATGCCCAAACAGGGAGCGGTGGTGCCGTTACTGGAGGTACAAATTCGAGCGGCGAAAACGCTGCGGGCGGAACGCCTTCGGCCGGCGGTGCCCCTGCGTCCGGTGGCGCAACTGGCAGCGGAGGCAGTAGCCAGACGACCGGTGCGGGAGGGGGAGCGTCCTGCTCCGACGTGACACCATGCGCGGGCGACGTGGTCGGGACCTGGACCGTCGTGTCGTCCTGTCTGAAGGCGACTGGTGCACTGGATCCCTCGGCGTATAGTCTGAGTTGCTCGACCGCGCCGATCACCGGTGGGACTATCCAGGTGACCGGGACATTCACCGCCAAGTCCGACGGGACCTATTCGGACAGCACGGTCACCTCGGGCAGCGAGCAGTTCACGTTGGCGAAGTCGTGCCTGGTAATTTCGTCGACACCCGTCGATTGCAATCAGGCTGCCCACGCCATGCAAAACGCGGGCTTCACCGCTGTCAGTTGCAACACCGCTACCGATGGCGGCTGCACATGCTCGGGAACCATCCAGCAAACTGGGGGAATTGGACTTCTATCCACGGATCTGTCGGCGACCGGCACCTACAAGACCTCGAACAACGTCGTCTCGCTTACCGGCGCCACGAGCTCCAGCGACCTGAAATACGCGTCTTGCGCTTCGGGGGACAGCATGACCTGGACCCCGCAGAGCACGAACCCTACCCTCGCGGGTACGATCGTCTTTCAGAAGCAGGCTGGCGGATCGGGCGGCGCCGGTGGCTCCGGTGGATCGACTGGTCGCGGGGAAAGCGGCGGATCCAGTGCGGCCAGCGGCGGTTCCGGTTCAGGCGGAACGGCCGGCGCCGGCGGATCCAGTGCAGCCGGCGGCGGGAATGGCTCAGGCGGTGCCACCGGTGCGGGCGGCTCGACCGGCGGCAGTACCGGCCCGTGCGACCTACTTGCCGCCGCCAACACTCCATGCGTCGCCGCACACAGCACGGTGCGGGCGATGTTTGCCGGCTACAGCAAGCCGCTTTATCAGGTCAAGAAGGTATCCGACGGCACCACCAAAGACATCTCTGTGCTCGCCGGGACGAGCATCGCCGATGCTTCCGCGCAGGACGCCTTCTGCGGCACCACCACGAAGGCCTGCACTATCTCGACCATCTATGACCAGACCGGCAATGGCAACGATATGAAAGTGGCCCATGTCTGTCCGAGCTGTTCCGGTTGCCCAGGAGACAGCAGCAAGAAAGGCCAACCCGACGTCGAAGCATTCGCGGATCTCGGCAAGATCACGATCGCCGGTCATCCGGCCTACGGGATCCACATCCTTCCCTGTGGGAGCGGCATAGCGAATCAAACCGGGTATCGCTGCGATACCCCGAAGAATACGCCAACGGGCGATCAGCCCGAGAGCACGTACATGGTGGTCGACGGCGTAGGCGCAAGCTCTGGCTGCTGTTTCGATTACGGCAACGCCTCGACCAACGACATGGCCGGTGGCCTCGGCACGATGGATGCGGTCGAGTTCTCCTCCCAATCGATTTGGGGCACCGGCGCCGGAAGTGGTCCCTGGGTCGGAGCGGATCTTGAAAGCGGCGTCTACACCTGGAATGGGGCCGGGGGAAATTGGAAGAATGCGAACAACGTTTCCCTCAAATTCCCCTTCGTGACGGCGCTCATGAAGAACAACCAAAAGGGCAAGACCGGCGGCCCCTTCACGCTCAAGGGTGGCGACGCCACGACGATCACCCTCACGACCATGTGGGACGGGGCGCGTCCGAGCGGTTATGAGACCATGCAAAAGATAGGAGGCATCGTCCTCGGAATCGGCGGCGATAACGCCGCTGGCGGCAAGGGCAACTTCTACGAGGGAGCCATGCTCGCCGGCTTCAGCTCGGA
>CAZTTW010001024.1:0-2199 GCA_964616265.1 uncultured Myxococcales bacterium
GGCCTTTCTGGCCGCTTTGGTGGCGTCGGGCCTGCCGACGGCGAATTTCTATTTCGCCGGCTTCCCGCCGCGCAAGACCGGCGCGCGACGACTGCTTTTCACCCGGCTTAGCCAGCTGGGTGCCACCCTGATTTTCTATGAATCGCCCCATCGGGTAGGGCCGACCCTGGCCGAGCTGGCGGCCGTGCTCGGCGAGGCCCGCGATGCCTGCGTGGCACGGGAGCTGACCAAGACCCACGAGGAGCTGGTGCGCGGCACCCTCGGCGAATTGGCCGCGCGCTACGCCACCGTGCGACCGCTCGGCGAAATCACCCTGCTGGTGGGCGGCGCCAGCGACGACGAGCGGTGCGACGACGAGGACGAAGATGCGCTGGTGAATCGAGTTCGCACGTTGCTCGCCACGGGCATGACCGCGCGGGACGTCGCCGACGCGCTGGCCGGCGAGAGCAAGCGATCCCGCCGCGATATCTACCAGCTGGTGCTAGCGGTCAAAAGGTAGCGCCCGCGTCGACCAGGAGGCGCCAGGCGTACTGGTTTTCGATACGAAACCTCCGGCCGGGCACGTCGTAAACCACGTTCTGCGTGCTGGCATCGGTCAGGAAGTGACCTTCCTCGAAGAGCATTCCGCCGAGCGCACGCAGGCGAGCGTGCGCGCCGATATGTCCCGAAAGGCCAATATCGCCGCCCACCAGGCCATAGGCCGGGCTGCGCACCACGCCTGAATTGCCCTTGCTGTTTACGTCGATGCCGACGCGACAGAAGCTGGCGTCGGTCGCGCAGCGCGAGTCGCCCGACAGCACTTCCCACAGCTCGCTCTGCGCCAGCCCCTCGAAGCGGAACTCGAATCTTCCATTGCCTTCGATGGCGAAGCGCGAATGCAGCGTCGGGTTTTCCCACAGGGTGGCTTCCAGGCCCAGCTGGCCGCCGACTCGTCGCTGGGGCTCGCCGGAAGAGCCCGTGCCCTGATTCTTGTACACGCTGTTCGAGGTGAGCCACGGCTGCATGAAGAAGCCGCCCATGGAAGGTTCGAAGTCGCCAAACCGGCGCGAGAACATCGTCGTCAAGAGAAGTTGGTGATAGCCGAGGCCAACCCCGCGGTTCGCGGTGGGCTTGCCGGGATCGAAGCGTTGGTCTTCGCCCACCGACAAGCGGGTTTCGAGAGAGATGACCCAGGTCGGCTTGGTGCGGTCGCGCACCTGATTCATGGCTGCCCAGTCGAGGCCGAGACCGAGATACTCGAAACCGCTGCGGTCGGGCCCGCGAAAGACCTGACCCGACGGTGGCGTAAATGGGACGCCGTGCTCGGCGTCGAGGCCCCAGCTAGTCCCTTGGGTGCCGGGTAGAAAGCCGTCGCGCAACAGGGTCTCCGAGCACGGCGTCGCTTCGCAGTCGCCGCTGCGGTCGAATTCCAGACTGCGGTGGTCCGCAACGACGAACGATCCGGTCAGCGCGAAGCTGAGATCTTGCACGAGAGCCGCCTCGGCCCGCAATCGCATCGAGTCGCGGGTTTGCCGATGAACGAGATCGTTCACCAAGCTCGTGCCCGTGCCTTGGTTGTATTCCCGCCTGACCGAAGCCTTGCTCGATTCGTGCTGCCAGTCGACGGAGACCCCGATATCGAAGTCTTTCAGGCTGCGCGCCGTGAGCACGCGCGTGACCTCGGCGGCGGTTGCACCTTCCGCCAGCGCCAAGATCGACAGACCAACCAGAGCTGTGCTTCTCGTGAGGTTTGCCATCACGCTACGTCGCTCACGATAGCACGGGCAACGAAAGGCCGGAACGTAGGCCGCAGCCGCAGGCGGCTTGCCCAGCCCTTCAGCCTTGCTCGCGGTCGCGCAGGCCGAGCTCTTTCATCTTGGTCTGCAGGCTCTTCCGCGAAATCTGAAGCTTGCGCGCGGCTTGCGTGACGTTGCCGGCAGTTTCGTCGAGGGCCCGCTGGATGAGCTCGCGCTCGACCCGTTCGGTCTCGGCGCGGACCGCTTCCTTGAGCGACCCGACTTCTTCGCCCACCGGCGGCAAGGTCGTCGGAGGTGCGGCCGTCGGATTTTGCACCATCGGTAAACTTCCGCTGGAGGCAGCGGCGGCGATGGGGCGATCCTCGGTGAACGCCGTCGGCGGCGACATGGCTTGGTTCGGCGTTCCGCCAAGCTCGCCCGGCAAGTCCGCCAGACGAATGTGCGTGTCCTCGCAGAAAAGGAT
>CAZTTW010001025.1:0-2198 GCA_964616265.1 uncultured Myxococcales bacterium
ACCCGTTGGATCGCCGACGAGCAGCCACTACGGAATTTTGCAGCAGCCGTCCATTTGGGCGACCTCGTCGACAGCGCGAACGATCGCACTCAGTGGAAGGTAGCCGGGGCTTGCATGCGGGTCCTTGATGGTCACGTGCCTTACGTCCTGGTGCCTGGCAACCACGATTGCGACGCCAATCGCGCGGGACTCATGGACACGTACTTTGAGCCACAAACGATGCCGTGGATCAGCGGCACGATGGTTCCTGGCAAAATTGGAAACAACTATGCCCTGGTGGACATCGGCCCCCGGCGCTGGCTGATTCTTGGACTCGAGTTCGGACCTCGCGATGCGGTCGTTGCCTGGGCGAATGGCATCCTCAAGGCGCACGCAAGCGTACCCGCCATCGTCGTCACCCACGCATTTCTCTACGAGGACGGCACCCGCTATGGCACATCGGCACCCGGACTCGCCGACTCGAAGCCGCACGGCCAGCGCTTCTCCCCCGAGGCTTTCGGGTACACACGTCGCGAAGGAATCAACGATGGAGAGCAGCTCTGGGAGAAGCTGATCGTGCCCAATCCCAACGTTCAGCTGGTGCTCTGCGGCCACGATAACGGCGTCGCTAGATTGAGCACCTTTCGACCGGACGGAACGCTGGTTCACCAAGTGCTGTCGGACTATCAGTGGCTGCATCAGGGGACGAGGAACTACGCCGGGGGCAGTGGCTATTTACGGCTGATGCAGTTCGATTACCGCGGGCACGAGATTCGTGTGCAGACCTATTCGCCGTACTTGAAGAAGTATCTGACCGACGCGGCCAACCAATTCACCCTCAGCTTGGACCTCCCCGGCTCGGATCGCATCGCGACCGGTCACCGCAGGATGCGGTAAAGGGCGATGTTCATGTAGGGCGACGAGAACCGCTTTACCAGGTCGGTGCGGATACCCGCAGGAGGTTCGAACGGGGCATAGATCTCGCTGGCGAAGATGTACTCAGCATCCGGTGAGTACACGTACGACGACCGCGCAAACTTTTCCGGTACGTAGCCGTAGCGGGGATCCTCCAAGCCAAAGACGGTGGGAAAGTTGGCCAGCACGGCCTTGTCGGCGCCCACCGTGCTTTCGAGGTAGCGGGTGGCTTCCTGTTGCACGCGGACGGCTTCCCGGAAGCTCATGTCGTAGGCGCAGTTGAAGGAGGAAGAGCTCAGTTCGGCCAACGAGACGAGGCACAGCGCGATGGTCGCCGGGAAGAGGACCCTGACTTGGTCTCGAACCAACTCCAGAAGAGCGCGGGCGGTGAGTATGGCAAGCGGTGGCAGCAAGCACAGCAAGTAGCGTTTCATGAAGACGTTGCCCGCCGAGAAGAAGAGGAAGGCGAGGGCGAAGAGCACGAAGGTCCACGCCACACTGGGGGCAAAGCGAGCCTCGCTGGTGCGCCGCCCGAAGAGTCGGAAGGAGCTCCACAGCGCCAGGACCACGGCAAAGGCCATGCGTCCCTGTTCCACGAAGACGAACGCCAGGCCATCGAGCAGCTGGCCTCTCATGGCCGTCCAGTGGAAGTTCACCTGGTCCTTATGAAACGGGTAGAGGTACCAGCCGTTCTGGTGCTTTTGAATCAAGAGAAAAATGCCGTAGAGAAGACAAGGAACGCCGAGTGCCAGAAAGCCGGCCGCGGCTTGCGCGCGCGGACGGGCCCGTAGCCCTTGTGCCGCAAGGGTGACAGCCAAAACCACGACCAAGACCAGCGCCGTCTCCTTCACGAAAATCGCCATACTCAGGAAGGTTCCTGCCTGCAGGTACCTTGCCCGCCAGAAGGTGTGCATCGACCAGAGGGCGAGGAGGGCCAAGGGAACCTCGGGAAGAAGTAGCGTGCTCTGCGCGAGGAAAAGCGGCTGTGCCACGAGCAATCCGGCCGCGGCCAATCCGACCGCGGAATTCCAGTGCGCTCGGGCGATCCAGAATACCGAGACAATTAGCGCCATCGAGACGAGCAGCATGCACACATGGGCTACTAGCGGCGTGGCACCAAACACTCGAAATAGCGCCCCGAAGGCGCAGGGAAGCAAAAGCGGATGCCCCCGCGATAGGTCGGGTGGAAGGTTGGCCGGCAAGAGGCCGAGGACATGGTCGTGAAGATAGACCGCTGCTCGGCCGTAGACGCCGAGCTCGTCCCAGAAATAGGGCAGGGCGAGGTCGCGCAACTTGTAGAGCCC
>CAZTTW010001026.1:0-2196 GCA_964616265.1 uncultured Myxococcales bacterium
GCGACATTGGCCTCACCAACGCCTTCCTTCACGGCGGCACTTCATCCGCAAGAGCCATGGGCCCCGGACCGGCGGGTCGGGGTTGGAAGGTCGCCGTGCCAGATTTGGCGGATCCCATTGACCTCGTCGACCGTGCCCTCAGCGTGTCCTCGTCGGTCGGTCAGCTATTCGCGTCCGACGCCGGCATGGTTTCCCACATCATCGATCCACGAACCGGCACCCCCGTAACAAGTCCCCTGACCGCAGCAGTCCTACATGAAGACGGCGTGGTCGCCGAGGCACTTTCCACGGCGCTCATCGTCCTCGGTCCGGCGGGTCGGAACATCGTCCGGCGCTCTTTTCCAACGGCCGCGGCGCTCTGTCTGAACTCGCGCTAGGCGCCCTTCAATTCTTTGACGACGAGCTTCTCGATGTCGAAGCGGCCGAGCCCTGCGGTGACGGCCTTGTTGAGCAGCAAAATGTCCTTCGGATCGCGTTGGTGCAACTTGGCGCAGTAGGCGTCGACTGCGACCGGATCGGTGCCGACGACAACCTTCTGCGGCTTCAGAAGATCGCCTGGCCCGGCCGGACCGTTGGTTGCCAGAACCACCGTGGCGTCCACGACGCAGAGGCTTGGCTTGCGTACAGTGTTCAGGTCGGCGATGCACTGGCAAAGCAGATCCAGGTCGCCGTAGCCATCCGCTCCTGCGTGAAACGTCCGGTTGGTTTCGCGATCCGCGCCGCCCATCATGTTCTTGAGATTGCCCGAAATAACTGTTCCCGTGTGGTGCTTCGCAACGGGGATATTCACCAAGACGTCGACCTCGAGCAACTCGACCCGGAGCTTCGCCGATTTGAGGCGCACGCCATTGGGGATCTTCGTGTCGACAGTTCTGCCAGAGCAGGAGCTGATCGAGCTTACAACGCTCGCGTGAGCTTCGGCCAAGGACGAACCAGTCCAGAACTTGGGCGACAGCACGGGAAGACTGACGACCTCCTTGGCGCCAGCGTCGAAGCACAGCTTCGCTACGGCGAGTGCAACTTCCATGCGCGTGTGACTGCCTTCAAGCCACCAGTTCACCGGAGCGTTGATCAACAGTCCCACGCGACTGCCTCTGCCCACAAATCGGCCGATACCGCCCAAGGCTTGCAAGGCCTTGTTGGTGCCGGCGAACGCATCGGTTCCTTTGACGGCGACAAGATCCGGGCGCACCGGCGTGGACGCCAGGGCACGCCCGATGGCGGTGCCGCCTACAATTCCTACCGCACCGGTGGCCAAGCCTGACTTCACGAAGCTTCGACGATCCATATTGACGATGACCTTTCGAGGGACGCTGGCGCAACTATACCGCCAGCTTTACTATCTGCCACATCACTGCAGGAGGCCTTCAATCGCCTGGAACCGGTATTCCGTGCCGTAACGGTTGCAAGCGTCGAGGGGCCGTGCCAAGACACTCACGCCATGGAGCTCGGATCCTACCTCGCACGCATCGGCTACCAAGGACCTCAAACGATTTCGCTCGAAACGCTCAATGCGATCGTGTCCGCGCACGTGCGGACCATTCCATTCGAGAACCTGGCGGTGCTGCTCGGCGAGCCGATTTCGCTCGCGATTGACGACGTGACGGAAAAGCTGGTGCACCGCCGATCCGGCGGCTACTGTTTCGAGCACAACACCCTACTGTTACATGTCCTCGAGGAGCTTGGGTTCACTGTCACGGCACTGAGCGCACGTTCACGCTATCAGTGGCCCGAGCGCTACAGCTTGCCGCGCACTCACATGTGCCTCCGCGTGGATCTCGACCAACGGACCTTTCTTGTCGACGGCGGCTTCGGGGGCCTCTCTCCCAGCGCGGCGCTAGAGATCGTGGCCGACGTGGAACAGCAGACCCCGCACGAGCCTCGGCGATTCGTACGCGAGGGACACTGGAAGGGCCTGGCCTTGCGAGGGCCAGACGCGGCGATCATCCATCAGGCCCACTTGGGCGACGCTTGGCACGACCTGTACGAGCTTACGCTCGAGCCCATGCCTCCCGTCGACCGCGACATGGGCAACTGGTACACCAGCAGCCACCCGAACTCCCATTTTCGAAACAAGTTGATGGTGGCCCGCGCAACCGAGGATGGGCGTCTCACACTCGGGAACCGCGAGCTCACACGTCGCAGTCGGACCGGTTCAACCGAAACGCGCATCATCAAAACTCACGACGAGTTGTC
>CAZTTW010001027.1:0-805 GCA_964616265.1 uncultured Myxococcales bacterium
GCGGACTCTCTCTTAGCTCGGGCCAGTTTTGGTCCTACAAACGGGGTCCACTTCATAGAAACGGCGCAATCGTAGCTTTGCTGCTGCTTGCCACCTGCAACGACAACTCACCTCCTTCCGTCGCCGTCGAGAGCAGCCGCGAAGCACTCGGCAAGATTCCCGGTTCCGAAACTGCGGTCTGGCAGAAAGTGGGGTCGAGCTCAATTCCCGACGGCCGCTACCTGCAGGCCGTAGCTTTCGACACTACTCGCAACGTTGCCGTAGTGTTTGGCGGCGAGATTTGGAACATGAACATGGGAACCGGGGCGCCCAGCGGGGAAACCTGGGAATGGAGCCCGGCCACCGGCCATTGGACCAACCGTACCAGCGCCGGCCCGCAAGCGCGTTCAGGCGCGGCCATGGCGTACGATGCCGCCCGCAACAAGTTCGTCCTTTTCGGCGGCCGCGCGGGCAGCGGCTACAACTACGAAGACACCTGGGAGTGGGATCCGACGACGGGTACCTGGACCGATGTCACCACGGCTGGGAATCATCCGGCCGCTCGCGCGCAGCACGCGATGGCGTGGGAGAGCTCGACGGGCAAGGTGCTGCTCTTCGGTGGCGGCCGCAGCGATTCGAGTTCGTACGATGGCACTGGCATTTCGGTGTCGCTCGGCGACAGTTGGGAATACGACGGAGCGACGAAGGGCTGGACCGAGGTCAAAGCTGCCGCCAGTCCCACCGCACGCCACAACTCCGCGCTGATTTGGGATTCCTCCCGCAAGCTCGCGGTTCTGTTCGGCGGCATGCAGACGGACATCGCCGG
>CAZTTW010001027.1:815-2194 GCA_964616265.1 uncultured Myxococcales bacterium
CCGGTGGCGTCCCCAAGCGCGACATCTGGGAATGGGATCCGGCCGCGAGCACCTGGACCGAGCGAACAGCCACGGGAAGCAAGCCGAGCGAGCGCTACGGACACGCCATGGCTTTGGATGGCGTCCATGCCAAGCTGATGGTCTTCGGCGGCTGGGATATGAGCTCGGGCGGCGCGCTCAACGATTTGTGGCAGTGGGATCCGACGAGCGGAACCTGGTCGCAACTTCTGACGGGCATGGAGGCGAGCATGCCGAGCCCTCGCCTCTTTGCTTCGATGGTGGCGGACGACTCGCACGGACGCATCGAGCTTTTGATGGGTTCGACGGCGAATGGCGGCGGCAAAGGCACCGGCGGTTTCGGCGGGGGTACGGTTTATTATCCCCCGGGGATCTACGGACAAGCTGGATCGCGCGAGGTCTGGGAGCTCGAGCCGACCAAGCCGGCGTTCACCGATCGGTCGACGGCCCTCGATATTCCGGCGCCGCGAACCAACCACGCCATGGCGTACAACCCGGCGACGGCCAAAACCTATATTTTCGGCGGCTACGATATGAACGGCCAGCTGCTCAACGACCTTTGGCAGTGGGACGGAAAGACTTGGTCGCAGGCTTCGACCGGGGTGGGCCCGGCGGGCCGCGCCGAGGCAGCCATGGCCTACGATCCGGAGCGCAAGTCGCTCGTCCTTTACGGCGGCATGAGCTCGAACTACATGCAGCCCGGCTACAGCGAGACCTGGGAATGGACCAGCTCGGGCAAATGGGTCCAGCTTTTCCCGACGACCAGCCCCGACGCGACGATAGGTCCCGGCATGGTCACGGACACGACACGCGGAAAGATCCTGCTGTTCGGCGGAGCGACGAGCTCGTACATGTACGGTCCCCTGCCGGGGCCGATGCCGAGCTACGGTCCCATGACCAACGACGTCTGGGAATGGGATGGAGCGCAGACGACCTGGACCAAGCGAACACCGTCCGCATCGACGACCTCGCCCACGCCTCGCCAATTCCCCCTCGTTGCCTACGACGAAGGTCGGCAGAAGATGTTCGTCTTCGATGGTCCGGCGTTTTCGTCGGGATACCCCGCCAGTCTGAGCGCATTTTGGGAGTGGGATCCGATTTCCGCTGGGTGGTCACAACGCGATCCGGGCGATTCCATCGACTACGGCTACAACAACTACGTCGCCTACGATTCCGTGCGCCGGCGCGAGGTCATTCTCAGCGATGCCGTCAGCAACGCCGTCGGCGTCAACGAGACCTGGGAGATCGATGCCAAGGGCCCGACCTTCTATGTACGAACCCTCAAGACGACTCCGACTGGGCGCAGCGGTGCGGCCATGGTGTTCGACAGCGGACGCGGTGTCGCGGTCTTGTTCGGAGGT
>CAZTTW010001028.1:0-2193 GCA_964616265.1 uncultured Myxococcales bacterium
GGGTCGACGTGCAGGAGGATTACAGAGTCAATGAAGTCGCCATCAACTGGAATGCGGCGCTGATCTACGCCCTTGCCGGGTTCCTGACTCCGAGGGTCGAGGCTCCCATCGCCGCGAGTCCTTACCGCGCACCGGCGGCCACGTTCGCACCACTCGGATGCGGGTGCCGCTTGTCCTCCGACTTTGCACGGCCCAGCCTGTCGCTCTGGTCGCTGGCGCTGCTCGCCTTCGTCCTGTTCCGCCGCCGACGCTGACCTAGTCCCGCGAGGGGCCAGCCAGATCCAAATCCGGCCGGCACGCTCGCCCGGCTTGGCTACTGGATGACGACGTTGGTGAGGCAGTACGAGAACGGTAGATCCGTGGTCGCGCTGCTTGGCACGATGATGTCGAGGCGGGTAAAGAGCGTGCTGGGGGTGGCGAAGGTGCCCTTGTTATTCCAGCACTGGGTGTTGAACTTGCCGACGGGGATGGGCTCGTTGAGGGGGCCACCGTAACAGAAGATGTTGCCGTCCACATCGGTCATCTGCGCGCGCAGAGAGGCGTTGCCTCCCAAACTGTCTGATCGCGTGACAGACACCGAGACGCTGGTGGGGATCGTGATCGCGTGGATGGTTGAGACAGCGCCCCCGTCGACGCTGCTCGGGCCGCCATCGATCTCGTCGAGAGCGGCATCCAGGCCGCTCAGACCGCCATCGAGGTCGCTGCCGTCACCACCGGCAACCTGATCTTGGTTGAGCTCGAAGCCGACGCCGACCGTCGCGTGATACGTCGGATCCGCCGAGACCACGCCAGTCGTGCACAGAGCCGACGACCCCAGCGCCGGCGAGCAAGTTCCCGCCATCCCGGTCTGCTGTGCCGTGCAGACGGGTGAGGCACAGATGGTGGCCTTGGTATCGACCAGTGCGGTCCATGCGCCGCCGAATCCGTGCAGCGGGCCCGCCGTGACGTAGGTGCCATCGACAACAAGCTGGCCTTCCGCTGTTAGCGTCCCGCCGTCGCAGCTCGGACCTGACGTCGTCTGCGGCGTCGTCGGTGGAGTCTGGCCATTGATGGTGATCGAGAAGCTGTTGCTGCTGAAGGGCATCCCTCCCGAGCGCACCTCCATACCGGCCTGGATGGCGTAGAGATACCAGGAGCTCTTGACGAGGCCCCTCTTCACGGCATCTTGAATGAAGGCATTCAGGTCCAGGTCCGTTACCTTGGTGACCATCGGGGATTGGATCATGTAGTCCATATAGCCCCAACTGTCGGTTGCCCCGCCGACGAGCATGTCAGCTTTCCAGACGTCCCAGGTGTGGCCCGCCAGGCTCGCGGTGCCAAGGTGGTCCTTCCATCCGTTGGCGTTCTTGTAGTCCAGCCAAATCATCAGCTCGAGTCCCTTGGGGAAGCCGCTGGCGCCGCAATTGTTGTCGGGACAAAACCAGATGTCGTAGGCCACATTCCAGGAGTCCTTCGAACTGACTCCGCCCGCGGTAAAGTCCCAACTGCTGGTCAGCGAGGTAATCTCCGAGACCTGCTTGGGCAAAATAGTTGCGGGGCTGCAGTTCCCGTACGAGCAGCCGTAGAGCACGTTCGGGAAGGAGGCCACGTTGTTTCCACAGGCCGCGGGCCCGCTGGTTATAGAGAACGCGCCACTGGCGCTGTTCATTTCGATGCACTGGGTTCCGGGGCAGGTATCCTTGTTCCAGTAGTTCGACGAGATCACGTAGGATCCCACGGCAGCGGTCGCGAAGTCTTCGCAGCTATTCACCGTCACTTCGGCCGGCCATACGGGTGGAAGGGCCGCGTCTACGTTGGTGGCATCTCCCGAACTACTGCCGCAGGCACCGAGGCCGAGCAGAAAGAAGCTCGCATGGAGGACGCGCGGCATTTTGGAGCGCGCCCTCAAACCTGTAGTCAAATCCATTCTCCGATCCTTTCTAAGCGTGCGTGAAGCTCCCCAAGCTCTGGTACCCTACCTCGATGCCCGGAGGATTCGTGATTCCACGTTGGCCTAGGCTTGCGCTTCAGCAACCGGCGTACCATCGACCCGAGCAGGAAACTGCCATTGCAACGCAGTTCTTGCAACGAAGATCGTCACCGCTTGCAGGGGCGACGCCGCGGTGGGGTGTCCGGAGCCGGACGTCCGGCGGACGTCCGGACACTCAATGTTCGGTCGATGAGCAATCGATTTTTGAGCTACGCACCCTTCGC
>CAZTTW010001029.1:0-2186 GCA_964616265.1 uncultured Myxococcales bacterium
GGCGAAATCTTCATTCGCATGGCGAAAGAAGGCTCGACCATCTCCGGCCTCATGGACAGCTTCGCCACTGCGGTGTCGCTGGCTTTGCAGCACGGCGTGCCTCTGCGTCTGCTCGTGGACAAGTTCTCGCGCATGCGCTTCGAGCCGTCGGGCTTCACCGGCAACCCCGAAATCCCGCGCGCCACGTCGGTGATGGACTACCTGTTCCGCTGGCTGGGCGCCAAATTCCTGCGCTCGGACAACGACTCGGAAGGCGACGAGACGAAAGCCATCGAAGCTACGGGTGCTCCGGCCCTTTCCGCGCCGGCGACGCCCGTGGTGGTGGTGGACCAAACCGTGCAACCAGCGCAGAGCAGTGGTAATATTACCAACTCGTCGATGTATTCGTTCCTCGTGCGTACCGATGCGCCGATGTGTCCGGAATGCGGTTCGATCATGGTGCCCAACGGCAGCTGCCACAAGTGCACCAACTGCGGGACGACCAGCGGCTGCAGCTAGGTCCAATCCTCTTGCCTCGGCGGGCCGGGGCTTGTCCTTCGGGACGAGCTGCCGGCCATGCCGATTGGACCCACTTCGTCGAATCCCGAGGACGATCACGGCATCCCAAGGTTCGAGGATTATTGACTGATGAATCTGCGCACGCTCGTCGTCGGACCGGTTTCGTGCAATTGCGCTATCGTGGCATGCCCCGAGACGGGCGAGGCGGCCGTGATCGATCCGGGCGGGGACGGCGATGTAATTCTTGCCGCCATCAAAGACATGGGCGTGACGGTCAAGTACCTGCTGCACACGCACGGACATTTTGACCACATCATGGCCACGGGCGAGCTGGCCGCAGCGACCGGCGCTCCCATCTTGCTTCACCAAAGCGACCGTCCCATCTACGAGGGGCTTCCGCGCCAGGCTCGGATTTTCGGCTTCGAGGCGGTCGCTCCGCCAGCGGTCAGCGAATGGTTGCGCGATGGACAGGTGCTCGGTATCGGCACGCTTTCCGTCCAGGTTCTGCACACGCCTGGCCACACCCCCGGCTCGGTGTCGCTCTACTTCGGTTCGCAAGAGGCGCTGGTGTTTGCCGGCGATACGTTGTTCGCTCATTCCGTCGGTCGCACCGATTTACCGGGTGGATCGCTCGAAGATCTGCAGAAATCGATACGCACCAAGCTCTACACCTTGCCGGCCGCGACGCGCGTAATTCCGGTCCATGGGCGCGAGACGCTCATCGGTCATGAGCTGCAGCACAATCCTTACGTGACGGCTCTACCAGCAAACGCGAGCCCATAACCCACCGCCGGTTTCGCGCGACGATGCTATCGTCTGCGCATGGCTCGCATTCTCATCATCGACGATAACGAGACCATGCGCGAGGGCATGGCGGCGACCATTCGGCGCATGGGGCACGAAGGGGTGACGGCAGCCGGGGGAGCCGAGGGCTTGGCGCTGATGCGCAAACAGGCACCGGACTTCCTCATCACCGACTTGAAGATGGAGGGCGTGGATGGCCTCGACGTCGTCGAGGCGGCCAAGCGCATCGATCCATCGTGCCCGTCGCTCATCGTGACGGCCTTTGGCACCGTCGAGACGGCGGTCGAAGCCATGCGGCTCGGCGCCATGGACTTTCTGCAAAAGCCGTTCGCGCCCGAAGTGCTGCGCCTCAAGGTCGAGCGCGCTCTCGAGATGCGGCGGGAGAAGCTGTCGCGCCAACGAGCGGAAGCGGAAGTCGAAGTCCTACGTGCCGACGCCGCCGCCGGGTACGTGCCGAACGAAATGGTGGGACAGTCGCCGCTCATGCTGGCGCTCTTCGAGGCCATCGCCAAGGTTGCAGCGTCGGATGTCGTTGTCCACGTCTCGGGCGAGTCGGGGACCGGCAAAGAGCTCGTGGCGCGCGCTCTGCACTTACGCTCGCGGCGCGCGACAGGTCCGTTCGTCAAGGTCAACTGCGGGGCCTTGACCGATACCTTGCTGGAATCCGAGCTGTTCGGGCACGAAAAGGGCTCGTTCACCGGCGCCATCAAGCGCAAGCTCGGCCGCTTCGAGCTGGCGGACAAGGGCACGTTGTTCCTCGACGAGGTGGGTGATATGACTCCCAACCTGCAGCTCAAGCTCCTGCGGGTGCTGCAAGAACAGCAATTCGAGCGCGTGGGTGGCGAGGAAACCGTGCAAGTCGACGTGCGCGTCGTCTCGGCGAC
>CAZTTW010001030.1:0-2185 GCA_964616265.1 uncultured Myxococcales bacterium
GCCAGGTACTCCAGCATGCGCTTCTTGACCTTCTGCAGGTCGTAGTGGTCGGCGTCGAGCACGTTGCGCGCCTGTTCCAGGTCGAGCGTGTCGACGGTCTGCTTGGTCCACGGCAACTCGACCAACCATTCGAGATAGGTACGCTGAACCGTGTACTCGGCCGACGACTGCGCCATCTGACGAAGCCGATCGAGCTGTTTCCGCGCGACCTTGGCGGTTTCCTCGGACATGCCGCTCGACTTGATCTTCTCTTCGAACGTATCGAGGTCACCGCCGTCTTCCCCTTCGCCGAGCTCGTCCTGAATGGCCTTCAACTTCTGGCGAAGAACGGCCTCACGCTGGTGCTTCGAGAACTCTTCTCGCACCTGCGTGTCGATCTTCTGCTTGACCTTGATAAGCTCCACCTTGCGCTGGAGCAAAACCAGCAAGCGACGCAGACGCTCGGCCACGTCCACCTCGACGAGAAGCGAGGCACGCTCTTCGGCCGACAAATCCACCGTCGCCGCGGTAATATCACCTAGGCGCGCCGGATCCTTGTTCTGATCCAGAATCTGCGCCGCCTCGTCGGGAATATCGGGCGAAATGGCGATGAGCTGCTTGGCCACGTCGTACACGGCCATGCCGAGGCCGTCGATCTCGATGGGATCCTTGCGGATCTCGACCAGCGGTTCGTAGGACGCGACCAGGAAGGGCTTCTCCTGCACGAAGCCCGTCACGCGACGTCGCTCGATCCCGCGCAACACGGCCGTCACCCGGTTCTCGGCCGCCTTGACGATGCGAACCACTTCGCCTTCGACGCAGATACCGTAAAGATCGGCACCTGCCGGCTCCTCGACGTCGGCATCTTTCTGCGTACCGACCAGAAGATGGACGCCCTTGCCGGGCAAGCTCTCGATGAGCCGCAGCGACGACAATCGCCCGATTTCCACGGGCATTACCGCGCCTGGAAACAGCACCAGGTTGCGCAGCGATAGCAAAGGCAGGGATTTGGCTTCAGGCGGGTTCATGCGTCTCTCCAAACTTAGGCGGGGCGGCGTCTGGCCGCAAGCCCGACGGCAGCAAAAAATGGTCGGCAAAGGACAGGAAAGGATGCGCTTTATCCCACATCAGAAGCTCCGCACTTTCGCCGGTTTGACTCGCGCGTCGAGCTCGGCCACCAGTCGTCGTGACTCTTTGTCGGCAGGATCGATCTTGGGAACAAGCACTTCTACCCGGCACAGCTGGTCGCCACGCGTTCCGTCGGACATCTTGGCGCCCTTGCCGCGCAAGCGCAGCTTGGCCCCACTGGAAGTTCCCGGCGGAATCGTCAGGCGTACCGTTCCGTCCACTGTGGGCACGTCCACCTGCGTTCCCAGGCAGGCCTCGGCAAAGGAAAGCGGCAAGGCCAACTCGACGTCGCGGCCGTTGCGTCGCAAGTGGGCATCCGGCGCGACCGTGATGTCGAGGTACAGGTCGCCCGGGCGCCCGCCGCGGTTGCCCTGTCCGCCCTGCCCCGGCACGCGCAGTCGGGCGCCGCTTTCGACGCCCGCCGGGACATTGACCTCGACGGTCTGACCGGCGCCGGTGCGCAACGAGCGCCGCGTGCCCAGGGCGGCTTCGCGAAAGGTTACTTCGAGCTGCGATTCCATGTCGGCACCGCGAGCCCGACCGCGTCCCTGTCCCATCGAGCCGCCGCCACCGAAAAGCGTGGAGAAGATATCGCCGAAGTTGCCGCCGCTCATGTCGGGGCGACCGCCGCCCATGCGGAAATCCCCGAAGATCTGCGAGAAAGTGTCGGCGTCGAACCCCTGGGGCATGCCGTCCGAGCCCACCGGTGCCTGGCGAAGACGATCGTATTCCTGCCGTTTCTTCGCATCCGAAAGCACGGCGTACGCGTCGCCGACTTCCTTGAAGCGCTCGGTCTTCTTCTTGTCGCCGCCGGTGGCGTCAGGATGGTTCTGCTTGGCCAACTTGCGATAGGCCTTCTTGAGGGTGTCGGCGTCGGCCGTCTCCGGCACGCCGAGAATGGCATAGAGATCTTTCATGGTTGGGCGCCGCTGCTGGCAGCCTCCTCGGCTTTGCGACGAAACGCGAGCTCGTCGTCGTTGTGCTGCTGGCCCGCGCGCGCAACAACAATAGTATCGCCCGGAACGAATGCGCCCGCGATGAGCTGCTTGGCCAAAGGATTCTGCAAGTAGGTCATGAG
>CAZTTW010001031.1:0-2184 GCA_964616265.1 uncultured Myxococcales bacterium
TGCGCTTCGAGCTTCTTGCGCTCTTCTTCGGCGCGCTTCCGCTGGGTGATGTCGCGAATGTTGCATTGAATGACTTGGGTTTGGCCGGCCCAATACACGTTACTGACAAATTCCACGTTGATCAGCCGACCGTCTTGGCTCTGGAGTGGCAGATCCTCGTAGCGGATATAGCCCTCGTCTTGCAGTTCCTTAAAGGCGTCTTTTGATACAGCCATATTCTTGAACGGCCCCAAGTCCCAGATGTTCCTTCCAAGAAGATCTGCGTGGGTATAGCCAAGCAAGGAAGTCAGAAAAGGATTGACATCAAGCACCCGTCCGGTCTCGGCGTCTAGAATCAAAATGCCATCCTTGGCCGACTCGAACAGCCGTCGATAGCGGGTCTCAGAGGCGCGGAGCTCATTCTCCGCGACCTCGCGCTCGGAGGCAGTCAGCGGGAACGGCATGTTTTCCTCGATTCCGCAGAGATGGTCTCGATGGCGGTCGTCGCTAAGAGAGTTGACATGGAATCCCAGCAGGAAGCAAAGCTGGGACCAGCACTTGGAAACGGCGTGGGCGCCCCACTATCGAGCGAACTTGGAGTTTCGTGGACTGATAGGTCAAGGAGAAGGACCGCCTTGGTCCATCAGCATGATGGGAGCACGCGTAAACAGAGGACCTCGAAACCACGATGCGCGTCGCTAGCCGCATGCGCGGAGTCGTCTGGAGCGTACTGCGGGCATTTCTCGATGTCCGTTGGCTACGCCGAGAGCTTCTTCGCAATGAGTGCTACGTGACTGCCCTGGAAGTGCGCCCCCGCGAGCTCGTTCTCGCTTGGATTGCGCTCACCCTTGCCGCCGGCAATCGTAGACGCTCCGTACGGCGAGCCGCCGGTGATCTCATCAATGCGGGTCTGGCCCTGGAATGCGTAGGGCAATCCGACAATGACCATGCCGTGGTGGAGGAGCGTTGTGTGGAAGCTTAGGATGGTGGATTCCTGGCCTCCGTGTTGGGTCGCAGAGCTTGCGAAGACGCTGCCGACTTTGCCGATAAGCTTGCCCTGGGCCCAAAGTCCGCCGGTCGTATCGAGGAACTGCCGCATTTGCCCAGCCATATTCCCGAAGCGCGTTGGTGTTCCGAAAATGATGGCACCTGGTTCCACCAGGTCGTTGACGGTCGCGATGGGGACGTTAGCGAAAGCCTTCTGTGCGTCAGTCGCCCCCATAATCTGCACGATGTCGGGCGAAAGGGTCTCGGGGACACGCTTCACCATTACGTCGACGTTCGGAATTTCGCTAGCGCCCTCGGCGACCGCCTGTGCGAGGCGATAGACATGCCCGTAGGTCGAGTAGAACAGTACTAGTAGTTTCATTGGCTTCCTTAGAGTTCGATGCAGCATTCAGGCCATCGCGAACGCGCGTAGGTTCACCTTCTTGCACCACGATGGTCAGGAATCTTCAATCAAGGTGAAGCGGCTTCACAGTGTGTTATGGACAAAGATATGCGGGTGCATTGTATTCGAGGCAAATGAAGAGCTAGCCTTGTCTGTTCATGCTAAGACCAAGATATGTATCAGTTAGCGGTGTGGATTGATCACAATGAGGCACGTGTCTTTAGCCTGAACGCGGAGACTTTCGACGAGAAAACGGTTGAGTCGCCAAACCATCACGTCCATCGCCACCCTGAGGACATGGACACGAGAACCAGAAATCACCCAGACGATGACAACCGATTCTTTCGTGAGGTCGCTGGTACGCTTGCGGGTGCGGATAGTGTCCTGCTGGTCGGACCGTCGGTGACGAAGCTTCATTTTCTAAGGTACGTGCAGAAGCATGTGCCCGCGCTAGATCCCGTTATCGTCGGCATCGAGACGACGGATCATCCCACGGATCGCCAGTTCGTAGCTCATGTGCGTCAGTACTTTCACAAGACTCTGCCAAGGTTTGGCACCGAATTGGCATAGGAAGTGCTCCGGCAATTCGCATGAACACAACCGGCCATCATGCCACAGGCGGATTTCGTGGCAGTGTCGGCGGTGGCAATCACTCCGGTGGTGGATTTAGCGGTGGTTAATGGCAGGCAACGGGGCTGGCGGAAGGATTGGAACGAACGAGATAGCCGGGCTGACCAGCGCTGAAGCCATCGGACGCCTGCAGCAGTTTGGGCCAAATTCCATTCCCGACGCCTCAGCGCATCTCATTCGCAGTG
>CAZTTW010001032.1:0-2179 GCA_964616265.1 uncultured Myxococcales bacterium
GACCTCTGACATGGGTTGGCTCCCCCCTATTTCGGGGGAGCTTCAAGCCTTGTCGCCGCAATGTCAAAAATCGAGCCATCACCTCAAAAGCAACCTGCCTGGGCTTAGATGCCGCCTCGACCGCCCCGCGGGCCACGTCGAGTTCTGTCTTGCCTGAACCCCTGGCTAGGTCCTCAACGGCACTGCGATACAAATTGCGTGTCGGAAAATCCATGTCAGGAAACGAGCCAGTCGCCGCAAGAACCTCGTCGACGAGGCTCACGCGCTCGAAGAGATCCTTCCAGTCGACATCGGAGATCAGGCGAAGGCTGGTGATGATGTTCCGCACGGTCACATTGGTGGAGCCCTGCCTGCGGTGAACGTCGTGCACCGCCGTATCGGCGGTCTTGCCTTGCGCTTCGAGCTGCTGATCGAGCCAAGCCAATGCAGGATTGACCGCGGGATCTTGGTCGCGCAGCCGATGGACGAGTTGGACAGTAAATGCGTCCGTAAGTAGGGCGCTTTGGTAGCGAGCCAAAACCAGCGCGGCTGGTTCCGGCGGTTGGGCGTCGGTCCCAATGATCCGGTCTGCAACGCCATCAGCCTCCTGCCGCGCCAAGCGGTTCCCCATCATCTGGCTTGCGAGGCGGGCCAGGTTCTCAACGAGGACGATGCGCAGGGTGATCGAGATCGCCCATAGCTCCCCAATCGTCAGAGGCTGAACCTCCTGGTACGCGCGTATGAAACGAAACAGCATCTCCGAGTCGAAATCGCTGTCGGTGTGGGCGACGAAGGCCCATGCCAGCCCAAACACTCGTGGGTATTTTTCGAACGGTCCGGTGGCGAGCTTGGGCAGTTGACGATAGTAGCCGGAGGGTAGGTCGGATCGGATTTCTCTGATCTGCCGCTCGACCAGGTAGTAGTTGTCGATCAACCACTCTGCAGCCGGCGTAATGGCGCTACCTTGGTCGACCGCCTCCGCCATGTTGCGATAGACGCGAAGAATGGTTTGCCCATTTTCGACGAGTCGCGCAGCCAGCGGATTGCCCATCGAACGGGTTCGCGCAACGGTCTGGGCGATGGCCAAGCTTCGTGCGTGCTGTTCCATCCGCTCGGGGCCGAAGAGTTCCTCGCGGATGGGATCGTCCCGGTCCCACGGAGAGTGTCGAGGTGCGCGATTTCGCGGGTCGTAAAGGAACCGGAGCAGCTGGGGTCCTTCCCTGCGCGTGGGTGCGGCGGGGTCCAGGACTAAGCCTCGATGATCACTTTGAGCGCGTTCATATCGGCAGCGCTGGCGAAGGTCGCATAGGCGTCGAGAATTTTGGAGAGCTCGAAGTGATGGGTAAGGAGTTGATTGGGATCGAGCCGTTTCGAACCGACCGTGGGAGCAGAATCGGCGTGCTCACGGTGTCGACCAAGCGGGTGGTTCTGGTGATATTGCGGGGGTGTGGGTCGTCAAGATGCAGATCGACCGTCGGTTGGAGCGGCAAGTTGCGAACGAGAGCGATCCTCGAGCGCCTGTGGCTGGGGCCGAAATAGACGAGTGGCTTCATCGTCGGCTCCTAACGCCTGACGAGCGCGACGGCTTGTGAGTGATGGCCGCTGTCCCATCCGTGCCGCGTGCGGGTTTGTTTGGTACTAGCCTTTCGGGGCTGGCATTGGCACGTCACGTCCGTGTCCGCTGCTCCGACCTTTATCATGCGGCACATCCGGCCGCGGTGGCTGACCTTTGTCGGCGCGTGCGGCAGCGTCGGCGTCGCGGACACGGTCCTCACCGATAGATTTTGATCCACGTTTCGAGACAGAAGTTGAACTGGTCACGGTTGGCCTTGGGGTTGGTTGGGCCACGCGGAGTGCGCCAGGCGCTGTGGATCGACAAGTTCGAGTCCTTGCCCGAGGTCGGGGCACCGAAAGCCGAGCAGCCCAGGCGCTACATAGCTAGGTGGGCTCGGCCGCCGGCAGGATGTCGGTCGCGCGTCGAACTTATGCACTAAAGCGCAGAGTTTCTTCGACGCCCCTTTGGGCCGGCAGCGAGCGATGTCGCATCAGCCGCGCAGTTTCGAGATGGAGAGTGCCCTTAAGTCGCACACCAAGGGACGATGGCTTGTTGTCGTTCATTTGGTGTCTCCTGCTGTGCAACGGACCTTAACCGGAGTGAAACGAAAAGGTTGCATCGAGACCGTCGTTTCAGCGAGACGCG
>CAZTTW010001033.1:0-2178 GCA_964616265.1 uncultured Myxococcales bacterium
ACTACGACAAGGACGTGTTCAATGGCGACGTCGGCCGCGTGGTTCGGGTTGCGCGCGACGCCGGCGAGCTGGTGGCTTCGTTCGACGACCGTGAAGTGCTCTACGAAAGCGACGAGCTCGACGAGCTGACCCTGGCCTACGCGGCAACCGTGCACAAATCGCAGGGTTCGGAGTATGCGGCCGTGGTCATTCCGATCCACACCCAGCACTTCGTCATGCTTCAGCGCAGTCTGCTCTACACGGCAGTCACGCGCGGAAAGAAGTTGGTGGTGCTGGTCGGTTCCCGCAAGGCGCTGGGGCTTGCGGTGAAAAACGCCGAAGTGGCCAAGCGGTACTCGCGCTTGCAATTCCGCCTGGCCACGTAAGCTGCTCTTAAACCCAGCGCCCATCGCGAAGCCGAACAAGCCGCCGTTCATGCCGCTGCCCTAAGAATCTATCACCGACCCGAGGCTGACATTGGCCCGGCCATGTATCATCAGCCCTATGCAACCGTGAACACGCCTGCGCCTGAAAACACTTCGGATCCTGCCTCGTCGGGGCGGCGAGCGATCGTGTGCTTGCTTGTGATTCTGGCGGGACTCTACGTCCAGATGTTCTTCGGTCGCATCATCTTCACGCGCGACATCGCGCACTGGACGCTTCCCGCGCGCTGGCTCGTGCACCAGGCACTACGCGCGGGAGAGCTGCCTCTATGGAACCCCTACCAAGGCCTCGGCTTTCCGGTACTCGGCGATCCCTTGTACGGCGTGTTCTATCCACCCAATTGGCTGCTGTTGCTTTTTCCCGAGCGATGGCTGGCCAACGGCCTCACGATGCTCGATTTTCTGCATATGGCCTGGGGCGGTCTTGGTGCCTACACGTTCGCGCGCCGGTTGCGAGCGACACCCACCGCCAGCCTGGTCGCCGGTCTGGCGTGGTCACTGTCGGGTTATATGACTTCCGAGTGGACGGCCGGACTGCTCCTCCCTGCGGGTGCGTGGATTCCCTGGGTCACGGTCGGACACCTGGCATTGCTGGACGCTCTGCGCGCTGGCGGACGATGCTTCTTGCGCGGGCTCGTCAAGGCGGCTCTTCCGACGGGCCTGGCGCTGCTCATGGGTGAAGTGTTCCTAGCCATCATGGGCGTGGCATTGGCAGCAGCCATGGTGCTGGTCGTTCACATTTCCGAGCGCCGAGAGGATGCTACGACGCCCGCGTACCGGTGGACGTGGCCGTTGGCCCATGCCATGGCGCTACTGCTGGCCGTCGCCCTCGGCGCCATCGTCATTGTTCCCGCACGCGCCGTGATGGCCAGTTCGCCACGCGCCCACGCACTGACCAAGGAGACCGCCGAGGCCTCTTCCTTGCATCCGCTTCGACTGATCGAATTCGCAGCGCCCAAGAGCATGGGCGATGTGTACGGCGACTATCCCGCAGGGCCCATCGTCGGCGAGCCCCGCCTCGACGGCCTGCCGCTTTCCTACAGCGTGTACTTCGGCGCCGGCGTCCTGGCCTTGGCGCTGGCCGCCTTTCGACGCCAATTTTTGGTGCTCGGCATTGCGGCCGCTACCCTCGTCGCGTTGCTGACCGCCCTCGGCAAGCATCTGCCCGTGCACGCGCTGGTGCGAAGACTCATCCCTCCGCTTTCGTACATGCGCTTCCCGGAAAAATACCTGACCCTCGTCGTGGTAGGCGTAGCGGTTCTTGCGGCGCTCGGCGCCAAGCGCGTCCTGTCTTGCGGTGGGCAGCCGTGGCGGCGGACCGCCGTCTTTCTAGCTGTCTTGGTTGCCCTTGGCATCTCGGCGCCGTCCGTCTTTCCCTATCCGTGGTCGGGCTTCATGGTGCACGGCCTTCGTCACGGCGCCGTGGCTGTCTTGGCGATTCTCGGCGTCGAGATGCTGGCCGCGCGCGGCTCGCGCTTGGCGACACTCATGCTCGTGGCAGTGGTAGTGCTGGACCTGGCGTCCTCGGCCATGGATCTGCAAGCCTTCGTGCCGGCGGGAATCGCCAGCGACGAGCCCGATGCCGTGCGCACGCTGAACTTGCAGATGAGTCCTCGGCCGATTCATCCGCCGCGGCTCTATCGAGCCAGCGGGACCGACGCCGCCCTGGCTGCCAACGCGCCGGTCCGCAATCCCGGCGAGGGCGAATTGCGACTTCTGGCGACCTTCATTCCAAGCACAGTCAACGTGTGGGGTA
>CAZTTW010001034.1:0-2176 GCA_964616265.1 uncultured Myxococcales bacterium
CCGAGGCGCTGAGGCCCTTGCCCATGAAGATCAGCCACAGCAGCGGCCGGGCAAACGCGCCCATGACTTGACCGCGGTCGCGCACGAAGCGAACAAGGTCACGCCAGGTGAGTGCCCAGGCAGCCTCCAATTCGTTCATGACCGCCTCCGCATCCGGACCATCCGGCGAAGCACATCGCGATTCGACGCCTCATCCGGGCGAATCGAATGACCCGTGAGGGCGATGAACGCATCCTCCAGGGTTGGTTTCTGCAGGCTCAACCGTCGAAGCTCGACGGGAAAATGGCCGAGTCGCGCCAGAAACTCCTCGCCACGGGACACCGCAAACTCGAGGCCGCGGTCGGTCGTCTGCGGCTCGACAGCAAAGCGCGTGCGCAATTCTTGCGCGGCCTTTTCGTCATCCGCCGTGCTGAGCGTGACTCGTTCCTCGCCCGCCCTGCCCTTCAGCTCCTCGGGCGATCCTTCGGCGATCAGCTTGCCATGGTCGATGATCGCCAAGCGGTCGCAATTCTCCGCCTCTTCCATGTAGTGCGTGGTCAGAAAGATGGTCAGTTGCTCGCGCTCGCGCAATTCGTGCAGGCGATCCCACATGGCACGGCGGGTTTGCGGATCCAGTCCGGAGGTCGGCTCGTCGAGAAAAAGCACACGCGGCCGGTGCAAGAGCGCCCGGGCGACCTCGAGCCGCCGCCGCATGCCTCCCGAGAAGGTACGCATGCGCTGATCGGCCTCGGCAGTCAGGCCTATCCACGCCAGCGCCTCGTCCATGCGTGCCCGCCGCTCGCTCCGCGGCACGCCGTAGATCATGCAATGGATCTTCAGATTCTCGCGCGCGGTGAGACGGTCATCCACGGAAGGATCCTGGAAGATGAGACCGAGACAGCGGCGAACCGCCGCCGGCGCCGCGACCACGTCATGCCCAGCCACACGCGCTGTGCCTTGGGAAGGCCGAAGCAGCGTGCAGAGGATCTTGATGGTCGTCGACTTGCCGGCACCGTTGGGACCGAGAAGCCCGAAGATTTGACCTGTGGGCACCGAGAACGAAACGTCATCCACCGCAGCCAGGTCGCCAAACCGGCGACCCAGCCCCTCGACCTCGACGGCAAGCGCACCTACAGACAAGCGAGAATCTCCTTGGAGCTGGCCAACGTCGTTAGTCTGGCCAGATTGGCCAGCGAGCGATCGTGGCTATCCTGATTCATCGAGGAAACGCAATCCGTGACGATGACCGGATAGAACCCTCGAGCGGCCGCATCGCGGGCAGAAAGTTCCACCCCCATTTCGGTGGCGATGCCGGTGAAGATCAGACTCTTCACGCCACGGTTCTTCATCATGAGCTCGAAGTTGGTGCCAAGAAAAATGTTCGCCGTGGCCTTTTCGATCTGGAGATCGCCGGCCTGCGGTTTCACCACGTCCGGAATTTCGCGTTCGGGCGAGCCAGGCGCCATGAAGGCTGGAAGCTTCGCCGGATCGTCGACGCCAAACCTGCGCATCATAGAGAGAAGGTTCCAACCGGATTGGTAGGCCAGTGGCAATGGCGTGATGAGGGTGTAGACGATGGGCATCCGGCCCCGCACGCCTTCGAGTAGCGCTTGCAGTGAGCTTAGAAAAGCATCTTTGTTGAAGACGCGATTGACCAAGCCGAACTGAACGTCCCAAACCACGAGACACGTATGAGACGGAGCGACAATCTCCTTGAGGTCTTCGTAAATCTTCACACCATGAATTGTTCTCATGAGCTCTCCTTGTTTCCGTCGACGCTAGTCCACAATCTCGACAGGTGCTGCCTCGCTCCGTGCGCGTGGCTTGGATTTGGATGCGAGAAAGAGCGCCGGGATGGCGCCCGCGCCGACGATACCGGCGCCGACGAGGAAGGCATCGTTGAAGGCCAGCACCGAGGCGGCCTCGGCAATCCTGCGCGCGACGAAAGTTCCCGCAAGCAGCCTCGCCACCGGGGACGGCGAGCCCAGCTCCACGGCGCGCAACACGAGGCTGCGTGTGACCTCCGACAGCGCCGGCCTGGCGGCCGCGAGACCTTGACCCACGACTGCGAGGTGGAACGTCGTCCTTCGCCCGAGGACGCACGCAAGGACGGCGATGCCGAGTGAACCTGAAATTTGCTGAATCAGGCTCAACATCGAAGACGCCATGCCGGCCTTGGCAGTGGGCACGGCATTGA
>CAZTTW010001035.1:0-2174 GCA_964616265.1 uncultured Myxococcales bacterium
GCCTTTAGATAGCGTGGATTGAGCTCAAGAGCCTTTCGATAGCTAAGCTCGGCCTCATCGAAGCGGCCGACCTTCACAAGCGCCAGGCCAAGATTGTTTTGCGCCCAGGCGTTGCCAGGCTGCAGCTCTACCGCCTGAGCAAGGCGGTTGATTGCTTCGTCGATCTTGCCTCGTTGTAGAAGAATCGCCCCTAGATTATTGAGGGCCATCGAGTTGTTGCGTGTGATGCTCACCGCACGAGTGAAGAGCGTTTCACCATCCTGCCAATATCGAAGCTGCCAGGTCGTGCCCCACAAGCACCCCACGAGAGTCATGGCCGCAACCGGTCCCCAGACGACGGCTCTGATGTGTCTGGAAGCGACTATCTCGGCAAGACCGAATATCGCTGCGGTGAAAAGGCCGATGCATGGCAAATACGTGTACCGGTCGGCATCCAGCTGGTCGCCCACCTGAACCAGCCCAATGACGGGCACCAGCATCCCCAGAAACCACAACCAGCCCATCAATAGATGGGGACTGAGCTGGCGGGCACGCCAGACCGCCCAAGAAATGCTCGCCAACATCACCAGGACGACACTCAGTGCGATCCAGGATATTGATTCCGGTGGCGGGTAGAACACCGCTAGATTCGCCGGATAGAGAGTCTTTAGGAGATAGTCGGCATAAGCCATCGCCGCATTGTAGAGACGGAAATTCCAAGGGAGGTTGGCCAGCGAAATCAGAGCTTTACTCTCGGCCTGAGCAACCATGGCGATTCCGCAAAACACGGCCGAGAGAGCAAAGAACGGCCATTTCTCAAACACCATGTCCCGCCAGCGCGGCGATTCCACCGACGGTCGGGTGGCCGCCAGCTTCTCGCCACCATTCGGCCCCTTTCCTAGTCGACTGCGCCCTGCAGGCTGGGCTACGGCCAACCTCTTGAGGGGCCAATAGTCCAATAGGAGCATGACGAAGGGCAATGTCACTAGCATTGGCTTCGCCATCAGACCCACTGCGTACAAGATCAGGGACCAAGCATAAGCAAAACGGCGGCTACCTGACCGCTTCGGCTCGCCGGAAGAGCGGGATCCCCGACCTTGGTTTTTAGATCGGGTCGCCGCGTATCGCGCGTACGCCAGCAAGGCCAGCAGGGCAAAGAAGGCCGACAACACGTCCTTTCGTTCCGCGGCCCAGGCTACCGACTGAACGCGCAAGGGGTGCCAGGCGAACAAGGCAGCCACCAAGGCACTCGGCCACAGAGTGGCCGTCAAAGACCTAAGCAGCAGGAACAAGAGCACCGCATTGGTGGCATGTAATGCAGCGCTGACCAGGTGATGGGCGCCGGGGCGAATGCCGAAGATCTCGCAGTCGAGCATGTGCGAGATCCACGTGATCGGCTGCCAATTTCCAGTATGCGTGGTGGTGAATGCCCACCGAATGCCGTTCCAGTTCAGTCCGGCCTTCACCATCGGGTTATCTGTGATCAGGCGGGGATCGTCGTAGTTGACGAAGTCGTGGTGTCGCAGCGGCAGGTAGACCAGCGTCGTAGTCAATGCCAGCAGCAGGCACACGATAAAGGGTCGTGACATGAAGCGCATGTTCTACCAAATCTGCCGGACGCAGCGAATGCTCGGCGCGGGCACTCGGAGGTCAGGCACGCGGATCTCTGTTCAGTGCAACCTTATGTCATCGAGGTACATCGACCCTGACCACGTAGGCGTAGCCCCGGTCATGTCAGGGTACAGCTGGATTCCTAGTGCATCGGTTTAGGAGGAGGCGGTGAGAGGCATGTTCACCGGGAGCCACTGGTTCGTTTGGAAATTGCTGGTGTAGGTACCAATAATCCCCCCTGCCGTCTCAACCGCTTGCAACTGTGCGTTGGCCAAGGATGGCTGACTGTTGTTGCTTGGCGCGAACCAGACTCGCAAGGAAAGAGTCAAACCGTTAACCGAAACACCGCCAGCGCAGAGTGGCGTTGAGACTCCACCGCCCACGCAGACAGCACTTGCCGCAATGTCGACTTGGAGGGCCTTGGTTCCCTGAAAGTCCACCACTCCAGCATATGTCGCTGCGCATGTTGGTCCTCTCCATGAACCAAGGGCCCAGCCATCGGCGTCATAAATGGGACTCTCGAAATTCCAGCCTCCGCAACGGCAACTCAACGTGAGGCCGATGCAGGAGCAAGAGCCCGAGCT
>CAZTTW010001036.1:0-2169 GCA_964616265.1 uncultured Myxococcales bacterium
CACGGAAGGTGCCATTCTTGGGATAACGTTCGATCAGACGGTGAGCATGCCCAGTCGGACGGTGAGGATGGCGCGCACCCGCCGCTCTTGCCGCGGTCAGGAAGGCTGCCGACTTGGCCGGTGTTCCCCTCATTTGGCGCGAGCCGGGCTCCGGCACACGAGCCGTGGTCGAGCGTGCGCTAGGCGGCCTTCGCCCGGCCTTGGTGCCGCGCCAGTCCGATTTGACGATTGGCGAGACAGAATCCATCAAGTCGTGCGTCCTGCCTGGAATGGGCATCGGCTTTCTCTCGCGCTGGAGCATTCAGCGCGAGATCGGCCATCGCCTACTGGAAGTCATTCGACTTCCCGATCTCACCGTTCCTCGGACGTTCAGTTGGGCGAGGCCAGGGGGTAGCCTTTCAGGGCAGGCGGCGCTTTTTCATCGCTACGCCGTGGCTCATCCTCCCGACTGTTGTACCTCGCAACCAATCAGTCCTGAACCGAGGCCGTGCCTCGCGCTGGCTTGTCATAGAACGGGCACGCCCCGCCGATGCCCTCGCGGTTCATGTCTGAAAACTCGCGCCGCACTCTGCTGGTGGGGAAGTCAATGCCGAGGTTTTTCTTGGCGAAGCGGGCGGCGGACAGAAGGTCGAGGAAGGTGTCGCGCTTGCCGCAGCGAGGAGCGTCGGTGTTGCCGATGACCTTCAGCGCTTCGGCGGTGGCCCTTGTGGACAGGCCGCGCTCGCGGCCTTTGAGAGGACTGCTGTCGCTGGCGATGCTCACGAAGATTCCGGCGCCCACACCGGCGCCGCAGGCGCCCTGGAAGCCGCAAAAACCGCCGAGCACCGGCTCGGATCGTCGGCGTGCTTCGGCCAGCAGAGAGGACTTGCGTTCGCTGTGACCGCCAAGGTTGCACCACGCTGTCAGCAATACGATCATCGGGGATCGAGCGCAGCCGGATCCTGGCAGTAAAACTGCTGCAATTGGGAATAGAGCTCTGGGTGCTTAGCGCGAAGTTGGCGCGGCTTCTCGAAGAACGTCTCGGTCGCGACGGCAAAGAACTCGGCCGGATTGGTCGCGCCATACTGATCGATCAGCGTACGGTGGTGATGCTCGGTGTCGCGTACGAGTTGATCGAAGTCGTGGCCCAGGACTCGTGCCCACGCGACGTACATCGAGCGGCGTGGAAGAATGGGAACTCCGTTTCCTGCGCCGTCCTCCTGATCCAACTGATGAGCGAACTCGTGCAGTACGACGTTGTGTCCGTCGTGAATGTCGGCGGCGCCCGCGAGAACGCTATCCCATGCCAGCACCACCACATCGCGTGCCCATGATTCGCCAAGCCTAGCTTGCGGACCCTCGGCAACCAGACCGTCCGCGGTGTGCCGACCGCCACGCACAAGATAGGTTGTTGGATACACCAGGATGGAGGCAAGGTTCGGGTAATAGTCCGCCTGGCGATGAAGAAGCAGAACGCATGCTTGCGTCGCGATGGTGACCCTCGCCTCATCGGTCATCTGCAAACCACCGCATCCTTCAAAATGCTTTTCCGCGAGGAACACTTGGATGTGTGCGACAAGCTCTCGCCGGTCCTCGGGGGACAAGCAGGCGACGTATGGAACATTCTTCTCGATAATCGCGAGCCACTCGGCTGGAAAGGGACGGCGGCGAATCGCTTCACGGCGACGGCCTTTCAACCAAGCGAACATGGCTCTCGCAGCGTAGACCATCAGTCAGTAAAACCGGTGGATATTGTGGAGACAGGTACGGCAGCGAGGTCTGGTCCGGGGGCACTTCGGTAGAATGCCTTGCCGCGCATTGATGACGCCGCGCTCCTTCAAAGTGAAGGTCGACCTGGGGAGCGTAGGCCGCGGCATCAGGTTGGGTGAGACGACGGGATTCGAGAGCATCACAGGCAAGGGCGTGCGCTGAAAGGTCGGCGGTCAGGCCGTGGCCCTCGGGAATCGTGCGCTCGTTACCCAGCTCGGTGTCGAGCTCGGCGCACTCGCCGAGAAGGCCGAGGTGCTGCGGATCGAGGGGCAGACTGTCATGTTCGTGGTGGTTGAAGGGAAGCCGGCAGGCTTGGTCGGCGTTGCTGACCCGATCAAGGACAGCACGCCCGAAGCGATACGGGCCCTGCACGAAGATGGCATCCGCATCGTGATGCTCACCGGCGACAGCGAGACGACC
>CAZTTW010001037.1:0-2168 GCA_964616265.1 uncultured Myxococcales bacterium
ATCATGCACTTGGCGAGGCCGGCCGCGCTGTTCTCGTAACTGGCGCAATCCGTAGGATTGGCGGTGGTCACCTTGGCAGGAACGGCGTGCGGGTCGGAGTTGAGCTGCTCGACGTAGCCCCAGAAATCCGGCTCGATGTGCAGAAGCGCGACGTGCGAGCCGATCTTTTGCAACACGAAACGCCAATCCGCGAAATAGCGCGTAAGCACCGTCGCGTCATTGATCGCCGCAACCTGGCTGGTTCCTTCGGTGAGCTTCGAAGCCTGCAGCTCCTCGTAGTACGTGAACATCGGAATCTGCTTGGGCGAGGCCCCTTCATTCTTGCTGACGAAGTCGACCACGTACTGGCCTGGGGGATCTTGATCCCACTGCCAGCAGCCCCACCACGCGCAGCCGCCTGCGCTGTTGGCGCACGACGTGCCGCTGGTTGTGCAACCGCTGGCGCACGAAACGCAAGGCGACGAGCCGTCGAAAAATCCACCCGAAAGATAGAGGTACCGACCGTCGAAAGGTGCTTTCGCCGCCGTCGCATCTTCCATGGATGCGCCAACCAGCACGCTGTTCTTTCCAAGCGATGGGAGGAACGCCGAGCCGATGCACGTTCCGGCCGCGACCAAGCCGCCCGCTCCGCTCGCCCCTATCGCCCCACCACTGGCGGACGAGCCAATCAGGCCAGCCCCGCCCGCGCCGCCGCCTCCAGTGCTTTCCACGATAGCGCTGTCCACGTCCTGCGTTGCCGATGAGGAACACGCCCCGCCCACCCGAGTAAGTGCGACCAATACCATCAGTCGAATCAGACGATTCGCCATGAGAACCTCCGTGAGATGTCTTGCCGACGTGATCATCGGCCGAAAGGTCACGGCTGGCTAGCAATTCCGACTGGGCTGGCACCTCTGCATCCTCTCCAATGCTATCTTCGGCCCGTGTCGCTATCGATCCGCTCCGACGTTCCGCTGGCCCCGCGCACCACCCTCGAATTGGGTGGTCCGGCGCGCTTTCTTGCCGAGATCACCGACGCCGGGGATGCGCTTGCGGCTCTTGAATGGGCGAAGGTGAAAGCCCTGCCGGTCTTCGTCCTCGGCGGTGGCTCCAACCTGGTGGTGGCGGACCTTGGTTTTGCGGGGCTGGTTCTGCACATGAAGATGCGCGGCGTTCGGTGGAGCGAGAAAGCTGGCGAGCTGCGCGCCGAGATTGCTGCGGGCGAAGTGTGGGACAACGTGGTTTGCGCGGCGGCTGAGCGAGAGCTGTGGGGAATCGAATGTCTGTCCGGAATTCCGGGCACGGCGGCCGCGGCGCCGGTGCAAAACATCGGCGCCTACGGCCAGGAGGTCGCCGAGTCGCTGCGTAGCGTGCGCGTCCTCGATCGCGCGACGCTGGGAACGCGCGAGATGGCGCCCGACGAGTGCGACTTCGGCTATCGCACGAGTCTCTTCAAACGGCAGCCGGATCGCTTCGTCATTTTGTCCGTGACCCTCGGATTTCCTGCCGGGTCCAAGCCCAGCCTGCGCTACGCCGAGTTGGCGTCTGCCTTGGCAGATCAGGAGTCGCCCTCGCCGCTTGCGGTGCGCGATATGGTCCTCGCTCTGCGCCGAAAAAAATCTATGGTGTGGGACGAATCGGATCCCAACCACCGCAGCGCCGGCTCGTTCTTCACGAACCCCATTGTCAGCGCCGAACTCGCTGCCCAGATCGCTCATCGCTGCGTGGCCGCCGGACTCATGGCCGACCCTTCCGGCATGCCGTGCTTTAGCCTCCCCGACGGCCGAGTCAAGCTCGCGGCCGGCTGGCTCATCGAGCGCGCCGGCATCTGCAAGGGACTTCGAATGGGCGCCGTGGGCGTTTCTACCCGGCATGCATTGGCGCTCGTCCATCACGGCGGCGGCAGCACGGCCGATCTCGTCCGGCTGGCACGCCACGTTCGCAGCACCCTTTTCGATCGATTTGCCGTCGAGCTAGAGCCCGAGCCAGTCTTTCTCGGGCTCGACTGGCGCGCTGACTGAGCTGTCGACCAAGCGTGCACCAAGGCGGCGCTTTTCGCAGCTTGGCCCACACTCTTCTATTCTGGCCCTTCTTGCGGCACTCCGTCGACCATGGGACACTCGTGGAAGTCCTTTCTCATGGGCACCACGCGCACCTGCACGAGCTGCGGCGGCGTCATCACCGGCACG
>CAZTTW010001038.1:0-2165 GCA_964616265.1 uncultured Myxococcales bacterium
GCCGTCGGCGTGGTGGCAAACCAGCCCAAGTGGAAGGGCGGCGTGCTGTTCGTCGACTCGGCCGACAAGGCGGCGCGCTTCGTGTGGCTGTGCGACGCATTTTCGATTCCCCTGCTCTTCCTGTCGGACGTGCCCGGCTTCATGATCGGCAGCGCGGTCGAACGCGCCGGAATCATCCGTCACGGCGCCAAGATGATCTCGGCCATCGCCGACGCCAGCGTGCCGAAAATCAGCGTCATTGTGCGCAAGGCCTACGGCGCCGGCCTCTACGCTATGTGCGGTCCGGCCTTCGACACGGACGCGACCTTGGCCCTGCCGCAGGCGAGCATCGCCGTCATGGGTGCCGAGGCCGCCGTGAACGCCGTGTACGCCAACAAGATCGCCGCCAAGCCCGAGGCCGAGCGCGCCGCCTACGTGGAAGAGCTGCGCCACGCCTACCGTGTGGACATCGACATCCTCAAGCTCGCCGCCGACCTGCACATCGATGCCCTGGTGACCGGCGACGATCTACGCGCCGATCTCATCCGTCGCTTCGCCCTGCTTAGCGCCAAGCTCGACAGCGGGTATCCGCGCCGACGACCGGTGCTGCCGGTTTAGCGAATCGCGCTCAACGTGGCAGCTTCGTCTTGGACGTAATCCAATACGTCGCTTCCGCAGGGTCGGAAGTGACCAAGGCGGGAACGCCGCGACTATTCACCGACGGCTCGAAGAATTTCTCGGCGGGAAGATCCTGCGGCCGAAGCAGCAACGCCAGGCGCTGCAGCACTCCAGCAAAGTTCGATGCCGTCAACTTCGCCACCTCGAAAATATCCGAAAGCGTAAGCTCCAGCGAGCTGCCGCTGAGATCGACCAAGACACGCTCGCTCCCGTGCTGCCTGATTTCGCGGCTTATGGCTTCAAACACCGGAACCGCTAACGACTCGGTCACCCGCTCGCGTATCGTCACTGTGAGATAGGAAGGCGAGGTGTCGGCCACCACCGACTCGACCTTCAGACGATCGCTCTCGGCCGGCCCTGGGTCGGGGGAAGTAACCTCCTTCTCGCGTTTCGCCACCACTCGCTTCCTCCTCAGAGCCGTCCGCACTGACCTCGTTGACGAAGGAGGTGGTCGGCCAGAACCAGGGCCATCATCGCCTCGACCATGGGCACGGCCCTCGGCAAGACGCAGGGATCATGGCGGCCGCGCACCTTCAGGGTCGTGCTCTTGCCTTCGATGTCCACCGTTTCCTGGGGCATCAAAACGGTGGCGGTCGGCTTGAATGCCGCGCGCACGACGATGTCCTCACCGTTCGAGATTCCGCCCTGGATGCCGCCGGACCGATTGGTGCGCGTGCGAATGCGGCTACCCTCGCTGTAGAAAATGTCGTTGTGCTGCGAGCCGCGCAGGTGCGTCCCTGCGAAACCGCTGCCGCTTTCGAAGCCTTTGCACGCCGGAAGCGAAAGCAACGCCTTGCCCAGATCGGCCTCCAGGCGATCAAAGACCGGCTCGCCAAGCCCGGCAGGCACCTTGCGCGCCACCGCCTCGATGACGCCGCCGACCGAGTCGCCCGCCTTTCGCGTGGCATCGATGAAATCGATCATGGCTTGCGCCACGTTCTCATCCGGACAACGCACGATGGTGGATTCGACCTTATCCCGCGTGACAGCAGATGGGTCGACCACCGCCTCGATGTCACAAACTTGTTTCACGTAGGCGACGATTTCGATGCCGGCGGTTTCGGCGAGCAGCTTGCGCGCGATGGCGCCCGCGGCAACCCGGCCGATGGTTTCGCGCGCGCTGGCTCGTCCTCCACCAGCGACAGCCCGAATGCCATACTTCGCCTGGTAGGTGTAGTCCGCGTGCGACGGTCGGTAGGTCGTACGCATCTCGTCGTAATCCCCACTGCGCGCATCGGCGTTGCGAACCAGAAGCGCGATGGGAGTTCCTAGGCTCAGGCCGTCTTCGACACCGGAAAGGATCTCCACCCGGTCCGCTTCGTCGCGGTGGCTGGTGATGCGACTTTGCCCTGGCCTTCGCCGGTCCAGCTCGCTCTGGATTTCTTCGCGGCTGATGGCGAGCCGGGGCGGACACCCGTCGACGACGACGCCGACGCCGACACCGTGAGACTCACCCCACGTTGCAATTCGAAAGATCTCGCCGAAGGTACTTGCCACGACTGTCGCCC
>CAZTTW010001039.1:0-2164 GCA_964616265.1 uncultured Myxococcales bacterium
CGGCGCTTCGTGCGGCGACGTTTGCGCGACCGAGACGATCTCCCGCGCCTGCTCGACGAGATACTGCTGCCCGCCGGGCGCGACCACGACGACGTCGGGATGCTGTCCGGTCTCGATGCGCCGGCAGGTGTCGCACTGGCCGCAGCCCATGCCCGGCACCTCGGGACAATTGAGCGCGAGCGCCAAGGCAAGCGCCGCCGTCCGCTTGCCCACGCTTTCTGGCCCGTCAAAAAGGCAAGCGTGCGCCAGCCGCCCCGAGGCCACGGCCCGGGTCAGCATCGCCACCGCGTGCTCTTGTCCAACCATCTCGCGCAAAAGCATGAGGCGGTTACGCTAGCAAAATCCCCCGCAAGGCGCGGGAAAAACCACGACGACAAAGCGATCCGACAAAGATGCTAGACTTTTCTGCCATGAGCATCCTCGACCGCTTGTCCACGCTGGTGAAGGCGAACGTCAACGACGTCATCGACAAAATGCAGGATCCGGGCAAGGAGCTGGATCAGCTCGTGCGCGATATGGAAGAGTCGGTGGTCAAGGCACGCGGCGAAGTTGCAACCTGCATGGCGGAGGAGAAGCGGCTGCGCAATCAGTCCGCGAAGCTCACCGCCGAGGCAAAGACCTGGGAAGAGCACGCCGCGCGCGCCGTGCAGTCGGGCGACGATGCGCTGGCCAAGGAAGCGCTCCGACGCAAGGCCGAGAAGGAAGCCGATCGCATCGAGACCGACAAAGCCGCCGACGAGCAGAAGGCCCAAGTGGAAAACCTGGTGGCCGGTCTTCGCGCCCTGGAGTTGCGCGTGAAAGACGTGAAGCTGCGCCAGGGAACGCTGCGGGAGAAAGCGCGCGCGGCCAAAGGCCAAAGTCCGCTTTCCAGCGGCAGCTCGGCCTTTGCCGACTTCGAGCGCATGTCGGGCAAGATCGACGCGCTCGAAGCCGAGGCCGGGCTCACCGACGAGCTTGCCGGCACGACGGCGGCCGCGCGCGCGGCCGAGAAAAAGCTGGATGTGCTGGCGCAAGCCGACGACGACAAATCCATCGACGACGCCCTCGCCGCGCTCAAGCGCAAGCTGTCTGGACCGTAGCCGCCGTCAGGTTCGCCGCTCGGCCGCGGCCAGGCGACGAGAGAGCAGAAGAACGAGGCTGGCGAGAAGCGCTAGCAAGACGACACCCCCGCCGAGCACCGCGACCACGATCCCACGACTGCCGGGCGAAAGGCGCAGCGGCCCGAACGACACCAGCCCAGCCCCCGGTCCAGGCACAAGCTCAGCCGCGGGTGTGATGACCACGGCCACCGCCGACGGCTCCAGGCCAGGCACGCTGCCGGCCACCAATCGCTGCACGTCCTTTTCGCCGATTGGGAGGGTCTTGGCCGCGCGTGCTTTGAGCAGCACCGCTGCCTGCGCCGCCACGCGGGGCTTGCCGTCGATGGAGAGCGGATCGATTTCTGGCAACACCAGATGAACGCGAGCGCTGACCACGCCGTCAACCGTTTCGAGCGTGCGCGCCACTTCGCCGGTCAAGGCATCGACGTAGCGAGCCCGCTCTTCCGTCGGAGTCGGCACCAGGCTTGGCTGCTTGTACACCTCGTGCAAACCCGCGCGCGGACCCCGCGGCAGCCCCAGCGTGCGCAAGAGCTCAAGAGCGGGCAACACATCGCCTTTTGCCACCGTCACGGAAAACGCGCCGTCGTCGTCGCGATTCTTGCTTGCTCCGATGCCAGCGCGTTCGAGCGACGTGACCATTTCGTTGGCCGCTGTCTCGTCGAGTCCCTGCTCAAGCGGCGCCGAGCAGCCAAGCGCAAGAAGCACCACAATCCACCGGCAACGCATGCCGCTGACGATATCACTTTCCCGTCCGCGTGAACCCTGTCGGCGTCCGTGTAAAGTCGCGTTGGCGAAGGCGGGCTTTGCCCGCCGTAGCCAGAGCGCGGGAGGGTTGGAACCCTCCCAGGGTTCCCAATTATTAGATTGACCATCCGATGTTGAGATTGAGCAACGGCACGTAGTCGACGTTGGACGAGGTAGAACCGCCGGAGCTATCGGTGACCTGGGTTCCGGCCGTAACGATTTCCACGCCGCCTTGCACTTCGAAGGTAAAGCCAGCGTGGCTGACGGTCTTCCAGCCGAAAAACGGACCCAAGGCTAGTCCCTGGGCCACGCCGGTCACG
>CAZTTW010001040.1:0-2160 GCA_964616265.1 uncultured Myxococcales bacterium
AATGCCCAGCGGCCGATGGAACCTAGCGACCGTGTCCCCCAGCGCGTCGCTCGTCACGTTCGTCGTGACACTCGCAGTAAGCGCAATTCTGTGATGTGCGAATGCCAAGGTCGGCGATATCGGCGCGCACGATGCCGCGGTCAACGATACCGCGGATGCTGCGGCTACCACGACCCCCGATTTGACCGGGGCTACCAGCCAGGATGACGCTGGCGAGGTCATCTATTCCCCCTGCAACCCGTTCGACAACACCGGCTGTTCGAGCGGCCAGAAATGCTCGGCACTGCGAAACGGCTCGAGCTTGTCGCTGGGGTGTGGCAGCAAAGGCAGCAAATCGGAAGGCGATACTTGTACGCCCGTTCCCACCGCAGACGCGCAAACCGGCGACGACTGTGGCGATGAGCTCGGATGCTTCAGCACGAAGACCGACAACAGAAACGTCTGCCGCCGTATCTGCCCATTCCCAGGCACCGACATCTGTCCGAGCGGAGAGTCCTGCAGCCTGACGGTTCCCGGCTTGAGCGGCCTCCGGTTCTGCGTGACCTCAACCTCGACCCCGCCGACCGCGTGCCTGCCGCTGGAACAGACGGGCTGCACGACGGACCAAGCCTGCTACAGCACACCGTCGGGTGCGATGTGCTACAAAACCGGAACTGCGCGGCCGGGCGACACCTGCCATGCCGCCAACGATTGCATCCCGGGTGTCACCTGCGTGACGATTAACGGCAGCAGTACTTGTCACTCCTTCTGCTCGACGGCGAGCGGCGGAACGCCCAGCTGCTCGGGCACCGGCACGAATGGAACGTTCTGCGCGGCAGTGGGCTCCGCGACGGACGAGGCAAACCTCGGCTTCTGCCGGACCCCGCCGTAGCCCTCTCTCGAACGAAATCGTTCATGCTATGGTGGCGGGCATGATTCCGTATCGTGCCCACTTCCGCTGCATCGCCCGCTGCGAGGGCGAATACCCTCTCGACGAAGTCATCTATCGTTGCCCGACTTGCGGCAACTTGCTCGAGGTCGTGCACGACATGGCCGCGCTCAAGCAGCACAGCGCCACCGAATGGAAGCAGCTCTTCGCGACCCGCTTCATGAGCACGACCTGGCCGTACGGCTCGGGCATCTGGGGCAAGCGCGAATGGGTGCATCCAGGCATTCGCGACGAGAACGTGGTGTCCATGTTCGAGGGCGGCACCAACCTTTTCTGGGCCCAGCGCTACGGCAAAGAGCTGGGGGTCGACGAGATCTGGATCAAAATGTGCGGCAATTCGCATACCGGCTCATTCAAAGACCTCGGCATGACGGTGCTCGTCTCGGCGGTCAAACAGATGATCACCGACGGCAAGAAAATTTCGGCAGTGGCATGTGCCTCGACTGGGGACACCTCGGCAGCGCTCGCGGCCTACGCGGCGGCGGCCGGCATCCGCGCCATGGTCATTTTGCCGCGCGGAAAGATCTCGACCGCCCAGCTCGTGCAGCCCCTGGCCAACGGCGCGTCCGTGCTCGCGCTCGACGGCAACTTCGACGATTGCATGGCCGTCGTCCAGCGCCTCGCCACCGAAGAGGGCGTCTACCTGGCGAACAGCATGAACTCGTTGCGGGTCGAAGGACAAAAGACGGTCGGCATCGAAATCGTCCAACAATTCGACTGGGAAGTACCGGACTGGATCATCATTCCCGGCGGCAACCTGGGCAACGTCAGCGCTCTCGGCGCCGGCCTGAACATGATGCGCGAGCTCGGCATCATCAGCAAGCGGCCGCGCCTCTGCGTGGCCCAAGCCGAGTCGGCGAATCCTCTCTACGCGGCCTACAAGAAGGGCTTTGAATACTTCGAGCCCGTGGTGCCCAAGACCACGTTGGCGTCGGCGATTCAGATCGGCAATCCGGTCAGCGTGGCGAAGGCAATCAAGACGCTGAAGGAATTCGACGGCGTGGTCGAGCAGGCGAGCGAAAGCGAGCTGGCCGACGCCGCCGCGCGCGCCGACAAGACCGGCATGTTCAACTGCCCGCACACCGGCGTGGCGCTGGCCGCGCTGGAGAAGCTCATCGCGGCCGGCACCATCAAGAAATCCCAGCGCGCCGTGGTCATCAGCACCGCCAGCGGCCTCAAGTTCACCGACTTCAAGGTCGGCTACCACGAATCCAAGCTGGCCGACGTGCCGG
>CAZTTW010001041.1:0-2152 GCA_964616265.1 uncultured Myxococcales bacterium
TTGGGTGCCATGATCGAAGATGCACCATTTGGAAACGCCGCTGCGCCACGCGAGCTGGGAGGGCATGCCGTTCGACACCGTCAGGTTCGCCCAGCCGGGATCGTAGCTTCCCGGTCGAGTCGAGGACACGCTGCCGTATTCGGACACCATGTTCGGCATGCCGGGATCGTTGTAGCCGACGCCGTCGCCATTGAAGCCGGCCACGTCGCCGAGGGTGTCGGGTTGCGTGCCGCCGATGGCCGACTGCGCGCCGCCGATGGCGGCCGGGCGCCCGATCGGCGCAGGATCGAGTTGGTGGGTCAACGCGACCGCACTCTTGAGCAGCGCAATGACTCTGTCCGCGGGGCCGCCATTGAAGAAGTCCTCGTTGCCCATGCTCCACACGATGATGCTCGGGTGATTGCGATGAATGCGGATCATGTCCGTGAGACTCGCGAGAACGTTTTTGTCGAACGCATCGAAATCGGCAGAGGTACTCGGGTAGGCACCGTTGTAGGGCCAGCCACCGCTGCCGCCGAAGCCGCCCCAGAAGCAGTTCTCCGACCAGAATAGGATTCCCAGCTGGTCGCAGGCATCAGCAAAGGCCGGAGCCTTCGGATAGTGCGAACCGCGAATGAAGTTCATGCCGGCGTCCTTGACCATCTTGACGTCGCGGTAGAGTGCCGAGTCGGACACGCCGTCGCCCCAGCCCGCGTGGTCTTGGTGGACGTTCCCGCCTTGGATCCAGTAGTGCGCGCCGTTCAAAGAGAAGCCCTCCTTCGCCGACCAGCTGAACCAGCGGAACCCGAACGGCGTCGTGAACGTGTCGACGACGCCCGTGTCGTCGGAAAGATAAGAAAGCGCCTGGTACATCGTCGGATGGTCGGGGTGCCAGAGCGATGGGCTGCTGATAGCGGGAGTCGTCTGGTCGAAAGTCGCGGTCGCGCCCGCGGCGATCTGCTGCTGCGACGAAATCGTGGTGACCACCTTGCCGGTGCTATCCACGATGTCGGTTTTTAGGGTGGCGTTGACCGCGGCCGAGCGGCTGTTCTGCACTTCCGTTTTGATCTCCACGGTGCTGGACGAGCCCGAATTTGTCGCCAAGGTAGGGGTCGTGACCCAGGTGCCGTACCAGGTGACGTGCAGCGGGTCGACGACGACGACGTTCACGTCTCGATAGATGCCGCCCTGGAAGGTGTGATCGCCGGTGAGCGGCGGGAGCTGCGCATTCCACTTGTTGTTCAATTGGACGGCGACGACGTTATCGCCCGTCTTGATGGCCGAGGTGATATCGATCGAAAATCCGTTGTAGCCGCCGATGTGCTGACCGACCTGCTTGCCGTTGACGGAGATCACCGCTTGATCGAAGGCCGCCTGAAATTCGATAAACACGCTCTTGCCTGACCAGGATGCGGGGACCGTGAAGTGTTTCCTGTACCAACCGTAGCCGACGTAGAACTTCGTCGACGCGAAGTAGGGCAGACCGAACGAATGCGGCAGACCGATGTTGTCCCACGAGGAATCGTCGAAGGTGGTCGCGTCCGCGCCGGAGACGTCAGCGCGCTTGAATTTCCAGGACTGGTTGAAGTTCTGGATGACGCGAGGACCGCTCGGCTGCCCGCCGTCGCTGGACGATCCGCCGGCGCCAGTCTGGCCGCCATTGCCTGGCGTGCCGCCCGAGCCGGCACCCGCGGAGCCACCGCCTCCAGTTTTGCCGCCGGTAGCAGCGCCCCCAGCTCCGTTACCGCCCGAGCCACCCTGCGAATTGCCACCCGTGGCTGAAATTCCGCCGCCGCCCTGCGCGCCGCCGGCGGACTGAGTGCGGCCACCCGCGCCGCCTGCTACTGATGAGACGGTCGATCCTCCGGAGCCTGCACTGCCACCCGCGCCACCGTGGCCTGTGGCTCCACCGCTTTGCGGTGGGGTTGTGGTGGATTGGCCGCAGCTGGTCGCCAGCGTGGCTGCTAGCGTCAGGCCTAGGATGCTATAAATCAAACGTCCGGTTTTGAATCTCATGGCTCACCTGGGTTCTGCCTCAGCGGCGTTCAAAGGGCCCGCCTGGAAGACGAGTTTTGGGGTACCTGAAAGAGCCTTGAGAGGGTAGAAGCGGCTCACTCGAAGGGTTCTGTTGCGATAGTTCAGCAAAATGTCCCCGAGTCATGGCCAGCTCCTA
>CAZTTW010001042.1:0-2151 GCA_964616265.1 uncultured Myxococcales bacterium
TCGTCGTCAACGACCAGAATGGAGGTCGTTGCTCGCACGCTCGAAGGTGGCACTGGCGCTCGATTTTCCTGCGGGGAATCCATGCCGTTTGCGAACGATCCTTCCCCAAGCAGAGCCGCGGGGCAAGAAGGAGCTAACTCAGCATGAGCGATTTCAGGCCGCCGGTCGGGAAACGGACCAGCATGCTGGAACGAAGAACGGTCTCGACTTTGCCGCGGCCGTAGTCGGGGTGGGAAATGATTTCGCCCACCTTGTAGCGCTCGCGTGCGTCGAACGTTCGGATATGCTCGGCTTCGGCCACTTCGCGGCCGAGAGCGCGTAGCTCTTCGGCCTTTTGCTCGGCCTTGCGCACCGCCTCGGATTCCTTCGGCGTGGAAGCCTGGGCCGCACTTTCGGAAGGGCTCTTGCGAGCCGGCGTGGTCCGATAACCATGGCGGCCGCCGCAGGCCTGGCAAACCACCTGCTTGGGCACTTGGTCGACCATGGCGATGATGTGATGGGTGGTGAGTCCGTCGCAGGGGCCGCACCAAGAGTCGACTTCGCCGCCCACCCGCAAGGTTGGGCTGAAGTCCGAGGCGCGCGGCGGTTGATCGATTCGCCAGGAAACGCCGGTAATGCGCCTTTCCTGGACTCCCGAGGGGCCCGCGCTGGCCTGATCTCCGGTGTGCTCGCTGGCGATGGCGCCAATGCGGGGCAGGGTCGAGGCCATCCGCCGCAGGTCGGTCACGCGACGGCCAAGCTTGCGTTCGATGGCGGCGCGCTCGGCTTCCGATCCAGTGCTGCAGAGCTCGCGGTAATGGAGCGAGAGCTGCTCGACGGCCAGGTGTGCGTTCTTGACGATCTCGCGGTCCTCGGCCCGCTCTTGCGCCGAGTGGACGAGGAGTGCTACGTCACGAATCTCATCTGTCAATTGCTCAATCGGCGATGTCATGCTGCCGGGTCTTACTCCCACGACCAGCCAAGGAATTCAACTGTTGTGGTGACGAAAATCCTGTGACCCCGGTAACTAACGAACGACGCGAGTGTCACACGTGCCGATTGCGTCGCCGTCGAAGCGCGTCTAGCATACAACTCGCCTCGCCCCAGGAGCCTACCGAATGCGAAACAAGCTGACCTCCGTAGCATCGATCACTGCCATTTTCCTCGTGCCCCTCGCGGCTGCTGCTCAGACGAGCACCGCGAACCCACCTGCGACTTGGCCACCGCCCACGACGCCCGCGCCCGCGCCGACCTATCCCGCACCGGCGCCGACGTACTATCCCGCGCCTGCTCCGGCCCCGACCTATCCCGCGCCAGCGCCCGCTCAGCCGACGCCGTCGCCGACACCCGCGCCAGCTCCAAGCTATCCGACACCCGCGCCCAACTATTGGAATGCTCCAGCGGCTGCTTCTCCCCCCGCGGCTGCGCCCGCTCCGGTGGCGCCTCCAGTTGTGCCTGCGCCGCCTGTCGCTGCCCCTGCGCCGGTTGCCGCGCCAGCGCCGGCCCCCATCGTGGCGCCCGCGCCCGCCGTCGAGTCGAAGCCCGAGGCCGAGCCTTTGGCCCCAACCGTCGCGCCGACCAAGAAAGTGGTCACGGAAACCGACGATCGCCCTCGTGGTTTCATTGCGCAGCCCAGTCTGGCCGGCTCCGTAGGGCTATTGCACATGAGCATGGCCAACGTCGGCACCGTGGGGCAGCTGCGCTTGAGTCTGCACGGCGAATTCTTCAAGGGCAGCAACTTCCTTGTTCAGAGCGAGAATCCGCAGGCGAGCGATCGCGATACCCGCCTGCAGGGTGCGCTCACGTTCGGCATCACGCCGATCGATCACTTGGAAATCTTCGGCGCCGTTCTCGGTTCAGCGAACCGCAATCGCCGGTTGTGCGTCAGCGACTCGGACTGTACCTACGTCGAAGCCAACCGAACCGATCCCGAACTCATCAAATCGTTCGGCGATCTCATCTTGGGTGGCAAGGTTGCCTATCCCGTCGCGGATGGCTTCTCCGCCGCGGGCGAGCTCGGCATTCGCCTGATGTCTTCCGTCAGCGGCATATCGTTTTCGCCTGACTCGACGTCGCTTTGGTTGAATGCCATCGGCAGCTACGACCTCAAGGCGGTGACCGGCAACGTGCCTGTGCGCCTTCACCTGAATATCGGCTACTACGTCGACAACT
>CAZTTW010001043.1:0-2149 GCA_964616265.1 uncultured Myxococcales bacterium
TCTACGCCCTTTCGTCTGAGGGCGGGTGTCCACCAAACCGGGTCAACCCCAATCCAATCGGTCTTGAACTTAGTGGCGCCAGCATATAGACCCCGCGCTTCCATTTCTCCGCCGATCGCCTCGGGAAAAGACGCCTTCAGATTCTCCCGAAAGGTATGGTTATCCACCAGCTTCTCACCGCTCAGCACCAGCCCAAAGTGCACGGTGGGCCAGTTCCCCGTGTCGCGCTTCCGGCTTGCATGCGTCTGCTTGAGCCGGTTGCAAAGTACGTCCGAGGCATGCGGCCTGTCTCCGCGGGTGGTGGTACTATTGCTGCTCACCCGGCAGGGTTCATAATCTTGAATTTGAAGGGATACTAAGACGTCGCCAATCTTCTGTTTGTTCTCGTCCACTCCGAATGCAATGCCGACGGCGATTATGGCTACTGGATTCCAGTGCTTGATGGCGTCTTCGCTTCTTTGCTGAGAGCCGCCGACGCCGCCAGCCCCCATTTCGCACTGGGTGTGTACCACTAGCATGTCGCCGTGCACGCCAAGCGTGTTATATGTCACCGTACCTTTCGCTTCCTGCACCGGTGAACGTCCTTTGCCTAGGAACGTATCAAAGACCGCTTGGGTCTCATGCTCGGTTACAGTCAGAAGAATGACGGTTACGGGATCTTGTTCTGTCGCGGGGAGAGGTCCAAAATCAGGATCGACAGGGATAGGCCTCCTGATCCTGGCTTGATTCCCACGATCGAGACGGTCCTCGTTTTTATCAGGTATAGGCTCCACCATAGCCTCCTGAGCGGGCATCATCTCATCCGCCCGCGGGAGTTCGTCGACCAAAGGCGCAAGGTTGGGATAGCCGAATCTGTGGTTGTGCTCAGCGAAACGGTTCCGGACCCAGCGGGCAAGGATCCCACCGTCGTCCTTTTGAACCCACGCTACGATTGTACCTCCATGCTTGCCATCAGAATCGGGGCGCTGTTCGAGTAGAGCGCGCGCACCTGAGGAACGGTCATAGACCCAGAACCCATACTTCCAGTAAACGCCATATTCGCGCGCCAAATTGCCAGCATCACAAATTAGGCTCCGAATTAGGCCCGTGTGCAAGAATGGGTAGCGAAACTCGATCCGGGGAGTATCCTCTCTTTCGTTCCAACGACCGCCCGACAGTTGAGGGGCGACCACTCCCTTCTCGGGCAGTAGATCAGGCGCTAGATACTCGTCCTCAAGGCCCATCTTCTCGTCGGCCACGCGGTGAAGGAAGGTGACGCCTGTGGAGCACATCAAACCCAGAAACAGCTTTTGCTCATTCAGCGTGTATTCCCGCCATACCGTCTGATCGAGATCTAGACGTCTAAACCTACCGCCCGTGCTCGTAATTTGACGGTAAAACTTTTCCCGCTCGAAGATCGCGTAGACGGCATCGAAGGCCCACGATTGATCGAGGACGATCGCTTCTTGAAAGAGATATGGTTGGTAGAAGACGACCCCGAGGTTGTGTAGATAGTCGAGGAAGCTGTCAGGTGAGGTTACATTGCCGACGTCCTCACAGAGTTGACGAAACTCTGCCCGAGTAAGGATACGGTGCTGACGCTGCTCCTTCGGCTTGTTCGCATCCTCTTTGCGCCAGCTCTCCAGTCTTTGGATCACGCCCATTCGTCCCTTGCCGATCACGGACACGCTTTCCTGCTCGCGAAGGTACTGGACGCCGTCTCGAACAGCCTCAAGGAGGGCTGCCCTTCCACGTCCTGCTTTGGCGCTATGCCAGCACGGCTTCAGGAATCGGAAGCCATTGGCCTCGGTGGGCAGACAGCGTTCTTGCTCGGGGCGGTCGCATTGACTCTGCACCACGATGACCGGACTGCCCGCGTGGCCGAGCGCGCGTACGTAGTCCAACCAATAGGAAAGGGGAAAATTCCTGAATCTTGTCTCCTCCAAGACCATCTCGCCTACCTGCTCGAAGTCCGGGTGCCAGACGATCACAAACACCGCCCGCGTGCGAGAAAAAAGGGCGTGTGTGCCGTGGTAGATGTCTTGCCCGCCGAAGTCCCATACGTTCAGCGTGTCTTCTAGGCCTAGATCGGCACCGGCGATGGTGGACACGGAAATTCGTAAATCCTCGCCGATCCCCCTCCTGACGTAGGCGTGTGGCTGTGGGACCT
>CAZTTW010001044.1:0-2148 GCA_964616265.1 uncultured Myxococcales bacterium
CGGCGAGAATCAGCGCCGCCGCCGTCGATACGTTGACCGAGCCAGAGCCGTCGCCTCCCGTGCCGCAATTGTCGAGCAGCACCGGCAGATCGGAATCCACGCGCACCATGCGCTGGCGCATGGCCTCTGCGGCGCCCACCGCCTCTTCCACGGTCTCGCCCTTCATGCGCAAGGCAGCCAGCAAAGCGCCGACCTGCGCCGGCGTGGCCGCCCCATCCATGATTTGACCGATGATGGCAGTCATCTCGGCTTGGCCGAGGTTGCGCCCCTCGACGACTCGGCCGAGTGCCTCGCGAACCGTCAGCGCGCCTGAATCGCTCATCCGGGAACTTTCATGGCGATGAAGTTGCGAAGGATGTCCTTGCCCACCGTCGTCAGGAAGGACTCGGGGTGAAACTGAACACCCTCCACGGGCAGCGTCTTGTGGCGCACGCCCATGATTTCCTCGTCCCAGGTCTTGGCGGTGATCTCCAAACAGTCGGGCATGCTGTGGCGTTCGATGACCAGCGAGTGGTAGCGCGTTGCCTCGAACGGATTCGGCAGACCCGCGAACAAGCCGCGCTCGTCGTGGAAGACCCGCGAGGTTTTGCCGTGCACGACTTGAGCTGCGCGGATGACCTTGCCGCCGAAAGCTTGGCCAATGGATTGGTGGCCGAGGCACACGCCGAGTATCGGCATCTTGCCCGCCAGCCGGGTCAGCACGCCAAGCGAGATTCCTGCCTCGTTCGGAGTGCACGGGCCCGGAGAAATAACGATGCGCTCTGGGGCCATGCGAGCGACTTCTTCAACCGTTACTTCATCGTTTCGCACGACCTGGACCTGCTGCCCCAGCTCGGCCAGGTACTGCACCAGGTTGTAGGTGAAGGAATCGTAGTTATCGATGACCAGAAGCATGGGCTAGGCGCCTCCGTGCTTCGCCGATTGCCGGACCTGTTCTACCGCTCGCACTACGGCGCGCGCCTTGTTCACGCATTCCTCGTACTCGGCTTCGGGCTGGCTGTCGGCCACGATGCCGGCGCCCGCCTGAACGTGGATGGTGTCCCCCTTCGCGATGAGCGTCCGAATCGCGATGGCGAAGTCCATGTTGCCCGTGTAGGAAAGATACCCCACGGCGCCGCCGTAGATTCCGCGGCGTGAAGGTTCGAGCTCCTCGATGATTTCCATGGCGCGAATCTTAGGCGCGCCCGAGAGCGTGCCGGCGGGAAACGCCGCCTTGACCACGTCTTTGGCCGCCAGCCCCTCGGCCAGCTTGCCGCTGACGTTGGAAACCAGGTGCATGACGTGCGAGTAGCGCTCGATGACCATGGTCTCGTCCAGGCGAACCGAGCCAGGCACCGAAACGCGACCGACGTCGTTGCGGCCAAGGTCGATGAGCATGACGTGCTCGGCGCGCTCTTTCGGATCGGCCAGCAGCTCCTGACCCAGCGCCTGGTCTTCGGCCGGAGTGGCGCCCCGGCGGCGGGTGCCCGCGATGGGGCGCACCTCGACCTTGCGACCGTCCAGGCGGACCAGCACCTCGGGCGAAGCGCCGGTGACCACCGCCTCGGGAAATTCCAGGTGGAACATGTACGGCGACGGGTTCATCACCCGCAGGACGCGGTACACGTCGAAGGGATCGACAGCGCCCCGGGCAACGTCGAAGCGCTGCGAATACACGACTTGAAAGGCGTCGCCCGCCTTGATGTATTCCTTGACCTTTTCGACACCCGCCAGGTACTCCGACTTGCTCGTGCGCGAGGTCGGCGGGTTCACCAGCTCGGCCGGCGGATTGAGGTCGAGAGGCAGCAGCGCCTTGGTAGGAGCCGTGAGACGCGCGCAGATATCCTCGACCTTGGCGCACGCTTCGTCGTAGGCCTTGTCGGGATCCTTGCCGGCCACATCGACGGACGCGACGACCTTGAGCGTCCCGCGCAGATTGTCGAAGACCACCACCGTGTCGGTGATGGCAAAGCACATGTCGGGCAGGTCGAGCTCGTCCGGAGCGCGCTCGGGCAAGCGCTCGAAGTGGCGAACCATGTCGTAGCCTAAAAAGCCCACCGCGCCGCCGAAGAAGCGCGGTAGCCCCGGCGGCACCGCCGGCGTCAGCGCGGCCAGCGTGCTCGCCACGTACTCGAGTGGATTTGGCACGTCGAGGCGCTCAGCCACGCG
>CAZTTW010001045.1:0-2144 GCA_964616265.1 uncultured Myxococcales bacterium
GACAGAGGGCGAGCTCTGCCGCATCGAAGTCGAGGACACCGGCCCAGGCATCGCCAAAGAGGAACAAACACGAATTTTCGAGCCCTTCTTCCGAGGTCAGGGCACCCGTGCCCAAGGCACCGGTATTGGACTTGCGACGGTCAGGCGCATCGTCGATGCCCGGGCGGGACGCATCGTCGTGCAATCCGACGGCGGTCACGGCTCGCGCTTCACCGTCTGGCTTCCCCTCGCGTCGGCGCCGGGGTAGCCCTATCCTACCTATTCGAGGACGCCCTGAACGCGGATATCGTTCCCGTTGGCGTAGCCCGAGGCCCACACAAACCGGTAAGAGGCGCCACCCGAGCCGTCGCAATGGACAACCAGCTTGCCCCTGTCCAGCGAGCGAAGATGGGCCGCCAGAACCGGCTCCGCGGTCATCACGTCGAGCACCGTCAAGCCGCCGAGGGCGGGCAAGCGCTTCGCCACCCTCCCGGCCCACCCGAGGTCGTGGCTCTTGTTGTCGAAGAACCTGGCTCCAATAGGAGCAGCTGCCGATTCGAGTGTTTCATCCATCTCGCAAGTGTCCGCCGCAGAGCTAGTCGGCGCAAGGTCGATTGTCGGGTTCGGCGGCCATGACGCCAACGACATCTGCGGGTATCGGCGTCGCCAGCGTGGAAAGGTGTTCCTCGAAAGCCTGATAGGAAAGACTTTCGGCCCGGCTGTTTCGCATGGTGGACAGATTGGCAATCAGATTGATGAGCGGCTTGCGCCGTTGCCATAGCGTTCGCCAGAATCGGGCGGCGACGCCGGGCATGGAATAGAAGGCGCGATTGCAATCATCCATCTCTTTCATCACTGCGGACGACGACAACAGCCGGTAACGGGCAACCGGAAAGTTGAGCGTGTAAAAGCGCCAATCTGCGGGAAAGGCCTCGAGAAGGATGCGGCCTTCGATCTTCATCTGATCCCACAAGCGCGTGCCCGGCAGCGGCGTCAGGAAGAGAGCATTCAAGCTGTCGACGCCGTACTGCTTGGCGGTTTGGGCCACCCGCCGTCCGATGCCTGCGTCGTCGACGTCGAGGCCGATGATGAAAGATCCCATGACCAAGATCTTGTGGCGCTGGATGCGGCGAACCGAGGCGCGGAAATCGCGCCCGGCGCGCAGATTGAATTTCTTGCCGAGCTCGCGCAGTCCTTCGGCACTGCCGGACTCGAAGCCGATGAAGACGCCCCGACATCCCGCCGACCAGGCCAGCGCCATCAGCTCTTCGTCGTCCGAAAAGTTGATGGTGGCTTGGGCAATCCATTCCTTGTGCAACTTGGCCTTGGCAATCGCGCGAAACAGATCCTTTGCTCGCGCGATATGGTCGGGGCGCGTGCCGATGAGGTTATCGTCGACAAACAAGACTCGCTTTTCCGGAATCGTCGCCAGCTCGGTGACCACGTCCGCGACGGGACGCTGGCGATACTGCGAACCATTGAAGGCAGTCACGCTGCAGAAGCTGCAATTGAGGGGACAGCCGCGCGTGGTTTGAATCGTGCCGAAGGCATAGCCCTCGGGCAGTAGATCCTGCCGAGCCGGCACCAAATCTTCGACCCGCACCTGCCCGCCGTCGTAATGGGTGGCGAGCTGGCCGTCCTGACAATCGGCAAGCACGCGCGTCCAAATGTCCTCGGCTTCGCCGGTAACGACCGCATCCACGTGCCGCGAGACCTCGTCTTTGCACATGGTCGCGTGAATCCCGCCCATCACGACCGGAACGCCGAGAGCACGAAATCGGCCTGCAATTTCGTAGGCACGCGGCGCCTGCGAGGTGAATGCGGTAATGCCGACCAGGTCCGGCTTGGCCAGCTTTGTGTAATCGATCCGGCGTACGTTCTCGTCGAGAATCGTGACCTCCCACTCAGGCGGAGTCTGGCGCGCCAGCACGAGCAAGCTCAGCGGCTTCCATACGCGGTAGCGATTCCAGCGATTGGCCTTTACCGTGACACAGCTGACGAGCGGATTGGTGGGGTTGATGAGGTAAATGCGCATGCTGCCCTCACCGTTGCGCCCGATCCGGTCACAGTAGTGTCACGGCTGGGTCATTTCTCGACGGCGGCCAGAGGTCTGGGCGTCTCGACGGCCCGCTTGCCGCCGCGGTGAACGGCTAGTGCGTCCGGTA
>CAZTTW010001046.1:0-2135 GCA_964616265.1 uncultured Myxococcales bacterium
GACCACCCGACGAACGACCTTCGCCACCGCCCATGGGGTGATCGACCGGGTTCATCGTGACGCCGCGGTTGTGCGGACGGAAGCCCTTCCAGCGGGTACGACCGGCCTTGCCGGCCTGAACGCTGCTGTGCTCGACGTTGCCAATCTGACCAATGGTCGCGCGGCAATCGAGGTGCACCTTGCGAACTTCGCCCGAGGGAAGACGAACCTGGCCCCAGTCGCCTTCTTTGGCCATCAACTGAGCCCCGTCGCCCGCCGAGCGCACGAGCTGCGCCTTGCCAGCGACATGCAAGCAGACGTTGTGGATGGTTGTTCCGAGGGGAATGTAGCGCAGCGGAAGACTGTTCCCCGGCTTGATGTCTGCCTCGCGCGAGGACAGAACCGTATCGCCGACTTTGAGACCCACCGGCCACAAGATGTAGCGCTTCTCGCCGTCCGCGTAATTGAGCAGGACGATGCGCGAGCTGCGGTTGGGATCGTATTCGATGCTGGCGACCTTCGCGGGCACGCCGATCTTGTCGCGACGAAAGTCAATGGTTCGGAAGCGACGCTTGTGGCCGCCGCCGCGGAAGCGCGAGGTAATACGACCGAAGTGATTTCTTCCACCCGACGACGACTCTTTTTCCGTGAGCGCCTTGAGGGGTTTGTTTCCCTGGCTCAGCTCGGAAAAGTCCGGAGCGACGCGGCCGCGAACGCCGGGCGTAGTGGGATTGAGCGTACGAAGACCCATGTCCTAGACTCCCTCGAAGAATTCGATCTTCTGCCCTGGCGCGATGGTCACGAGGGCGCGTTTCCAGTTGGATTGCCGGCCGATATGACGTCCGACACGCTTTTGCTTGCCTCGCACGATCGAGGTGCGCACCTTGAGAACGCTGACGTTCCACAGCTTCTCGACCGCGTACTTGATCTCGATCTTGTTCGCGTCGCGAGCGACTTCGATGAGCAGCTGCGGCGGCACGCTTTCCGGATCGCCGAGATCTGCTTCCGACCGGCCACCGGTTTCCTTGAGGAACGTGCCCTTCTCGGTGAGAAGCGGCCGCTTGATGATGACTTCAGGAGAACGCATGATTTTCCTCTTTACGAAGCGGCCTCGGTTTCGGCCCCGATCACGCGAGCCTCGACCGCTTTGATGGCATCCTTGGCAATGACCAGTCCGCCGTGATTAAGGATGTCGTAGACGTTGAGACCTTCCGGCGGCAAGCAAGCGTGGGATGCCAGATTGCGGATGGACTTGGTCAGGTTTACGTTGCCCTTGGCATCGATGACCAACGCAGAGGCAAAACCGAGTGTCTTCAGCACAGAGGCGAGGCGCTTCGACTTCGGCGCCTCGAACGAGAGCTTGTCGACGACGACCAGCTTCTTCTCCTGAGCGCGCAGCGAAAGTGCCGACGCGAGCGCCGCCTTCTTCACCTTCTTCGGCAAGACGTAGGCGTAGCTACGCGGGTGCGGTCCGAAGACCTTGCCGCCGCCGACGAAATTCGGTGAGCGTGTGGAGCCCTGGCGAGCATTGCCAGTCCCCTTCTGTCGGTACGGCTTCCTGCCGCCGCCGCGCACGTGCATACGCGTCTTCGTCGAATGCGTTCCAGCGCGTTTGGCTGCCTGCTGGGCCTTAACAGACTCCCAAAGCAACGCTTCCTTCACCTTGGTGCCGAAGACCTCGTCGGACAGATCCACCTGGCCGACTTTCTGTCCTTCTAGATTTACAACGTCGATCTGCATGGCCATCCTCAGGTCTTGATCTCGACGTCAACGCCGGCCGACAGGTCGAGCTTCATCAGCGCGTCCAGCGTCTGTTGCGTTGGATCCAGAATGTCGAGCAGTCGCTTGTGCGTTCGAATTTCGAATTGCTCGCGCGACTTCTTATCGACGTGCGGCGAACGCAAAACACAGTACTTGTTGATCTTCGTCGGCAGCGGAATAGGACCTGCGACCTTGGCGCCGGTCCGCTTGGCGGTGTCGACGATCTCACCTGCCGACTGATCCAGCAGGCGGTGATCGTAGGCTTTTAGCCGTATTCTGATTTTGGGTGTCACGTGGTGTCCCCTTTTACTTGGCTCGCAATCGCTCCGCCAGAGTTTCCTTACGCAATAATCTTGGTAACGACGCCGGCGCCAACCGTCTTGCCACCTTCGCGG
>CAZTTW010001047.1:0-2133 GCA_964616265.1 uncultured Myxococcales bacterium
TGATGGAGGAAGTGATCAAGCCGGTGGTGCCGGCCAAGCTCCTCGGTCGTGACACCAAGTACTTCATCAACCCGACGGGGCGCTTCGTTGTCGGCGGCCCCATGGGCGACTCGGGGCTTACCGGTCGCAAGATCATCGTGGATACGTACGGCGGCGCCGGACGTCACGGCGGTGGCGCCTTCTCGGGCAAGGATCCGTCGAAGGTGGATCGCTCGGCTTGCTACTACGCGCGCTATATCGCGAAGAACGTGGTTGCTGCCAAGTTGGCTCGTCGCTGCGAAGTGCAGCTTGCCTACGCCATCGGCGTTGCCAAGCCGGTTTCGCTCTTGGTCGACGCTTTCGGTACCGGTGTGGTCTCGAACGATCAGCTCTCGGCCATCGTGGCCGAGCACTTCGATGCGCGGCCGGGCGCGCTTATTGCCGAGCTGGACCTACGCCGCCCGATCTTCCGCAAGACCGCCGCCTACGGTCACTTCGGCCGCACCGACAAGGACTTCACCTGGGAGCGCACGGATCGCGCCGCTGGCTTGAGCGCTGCTGTTTCGGGAGTGTCCGTGAAGGCAAAGGCGAAGGCCGCGAAGCCGGCCAAAGCTGCTGCGTAGATCGGACGCTCGGGCCGGCGGAGCTTTTCTTCGCCGGTCGACGAGACAGCCGAGACAGGGTCGATAAAGAAAAAGGGCCGCTGCCTTCAAGCCGCGGCCCTTTCTTTTGGCGACCAGACGAGCTGGTCAGCAGCGGTTCTTTAGTCGATACCGCCGTCCATGCCCTCGCCGTCGAGGCCCTGGCTGTCTACGGCGCTCATATCGATGCCGGCATCCACCGGGGTGATCGAGGTGTCAGGCGCGTCCACGCCACCATCGACTACGATGGGTGGAAGATCGCCGTTGATCGGAGCGTCTGCGCCGTCCGCGACGTTACCGTCGATGCCCTTCAGATCGGGTGAGCTGCTGTCGTGACCGGCGTCGAGAACCACGGTCGAGCCGCCAGCGCCCGTCGCGCCGCCCGTGCTCGGGCTTCCGCCCGTACCCGTCACGCCGCCCGTGCTGGTTCCGCCACCGCTGCTGTCGATGGCACCGTCAAGGCCAACCACACCACCGGCGCCAGTCGCGCCGCCGGTGCCCTTCACGCCGCCCGTGCTAACCGCGCCGTCGATCCCCTTGCCGCCGGTTCCGGCGTCCGTGGTGGGATTGCTGCTGCTGTCGCTGCAGCCGATGCCAAACAGACCGAATCCGAGCACGGCACTCAAACCAAGTACAACTAGTGAATTCCGCTTCATTGGTCCCTCTCCTCAAGAAAATAGATGGAGGGCATGATAAGCCCCCTCGGAAAATTGGCAACCCCCAACTTCGGGCTTGAGGGCCGCGCCTATCACTCGTCGAAGGTCGCTGAAATTGTCGCCCGGGTCAAAATTGCGGCGTACTTCTACCGCAAATCGAGGACGACCGCTTACGGTGCGGCCGGGGCGGCGTGCTCTGGCTCACTCGAACCCGCAGAATCCGACCCCGGAGCCTCGACTTCGTCGAGCTCTTCGCCACTCTCGAAATCCGTGCTGTCGAGGATGCTGTTCTCGTCGGGCAGCGGGCCTTCCGCTCGACGGGCAAAACGCATCATCGCATTGACGGCGCTCACTTGGGCCGCGCGCACACTCGGTACTGCTCGCCGCCTGTGGCCTTCGACGAGAATCGAAAAGACGAGAACGTCCGAAGCATCGCCGACGAAACCGGAAAGGCAGGACACGCCATTGAGCGTGCCGGTTTTCGCGCGCACGCGGTGGGCCGCCAAGGTGCCGCGAAAGCGATTGCGTGTGGTTCCATCCACACCGCCCACGGAAAGAGACTGCATGAGCTCGGGACCGATGCGCGGATCGAAGTAAATTCGCCGCAACAGCGCCGCCATGCCCGCAGCCGTCACTCGGTTCTGATGCCCAAGACCGGAGCCGTTCGCGGGCGAGTACGCGCCGGCTGGCAAACCCAGGTCGGCAAGCGTTTCGCGCAGAACGCGTACGCCTTTGGCGGTGGTGGCCGCGCCACCGAAGACTTCGGCTCCTACTGTCTCGAGCACGCGCTCGGCCCATTCATTGTCCGAGTCTTTGTTCACCCGGCGCAGAAGCTCTGCGAGCGGCTCGGACTCGTG
>CAZTTW010001048.1:0-2130 GCA_964616265.1 uncultured Myxococcales bacterium
CCAGCTCGTGGATGACGTAGAAGAACTCGTCGGGAGGCAAGGCGGCAATGGTCGCTGGCGGATCGGCGCTGGCGAAGATTTCCTCGGAGCGGCGCGCGCGCTGCCCACGGGCGAGGCGGGCGCGAAACTGCGAAAGCGCCACGAGGTTAGAGGGATCCTTCGATGAATCAGGCGAGGTCACGACCGCACACTATGCCATGCTCGAAGGCACCGGCAGGCTCGTTCGAAAAAGGTTTGTGACATAACTGTAACAAAATAGTCGCTTGCTGCTTGGCGTTTGCTTCTGCATTGACAGCCTCTGGGAACTCGGCGATACAGCCCCGCAAGATGCGCCTTCTGCCCAGAGAAGAGTCTTTCTTCGACGAGTTCGAAAAGCACGCCCTCAAGACCGTCGACGGCTGCCGAGTCTTCGTCGACATGGCCCAAGGGAAGGTCTCCACCGCCCAAGCGTGCCCGAGGATCAAGCAGATCGAAAGCGAGTGCGACCACATCACCCACCATGTTGTCGAGCGCTTGCACAAGGTCTTCATTACGCCGATCGACCGCAACGACATCTTTCGGCTCATTTCGAAGATGGACGACGTCATGGACTTCGTAGAGGCCGCCGCGCAGCGGGTGGCTCTCTACGAGGTGAATGGCAACAACGTCGAGCTGTTCGCCTTGGCGCGTGTTCTTCAGTCGGGCGCCGAGCGCATGAGCGAAGCCCTCGTCGGCATGCGAAACCTCAAGCATCCCGAGCTCATCCTCGAAAAATGCGTCGAGATCAACCGCTTGGAAAACGAAGCGGACGTTCAGCTTCGCGGCGCCATCGCCAAGCTTTTCAAGGAAGAAAAGGACCCCATCCAGGTCATCAAGTGGAAAGAGATTTTCGAGCTGCTCGAGACCGCAACCGATCGATGCGAAGACGTGGCCAACATCATCGAGGGTGTGGTTCTAGAAAACTCCTAGGATCGCCGTGGACCACAAGCTCATTCTCGTCGGCGCCATCGTAGCGGCCGCGTTCATCTTCGACTACATCAACGGCTTTCACGACGCCGCCAACTCCATCGCGACGGTGGTTTCCACGCGCGTGCTCACGCCATTCCAGGCCGTGCTGTGGGCGGCGTTCTTCAATTTCATCGCCTTCGCGGTGTTCAAGCTGCACGTCGCCGGGACCATCGGCAAAGGCATCATCGACCCGAATATCGTCGACATGGCGGTCATCATCGGCGCGCTCGGCGGCGCCATCGGCTGGAACTTGCTGACCTGGTGGTGGGGCTTGCCTTCGAGTTCGTCGCACGCGCTCGTGGGTGGCTTGATTGGCGCCGGCGTCAGCAAAGCGGGTCTCGGCATTCTCGGCTGGTCGAAGATCAGCTCGACCGCACTCTTCATCGTCGTCTCGCCGGTCGTCGGCTACGTCGGATCGGCTCTCATGGTCATCGCTTGCTCATGGCTGATGCGGAGGGTGAACCCCGGCCGTGTCGACCGGTGGTTTCGGCGTCTGCAGTTGCTGTCGGCGGCCGCGTTCAGCTTGAACCACGGCGGCAACGACGCGCAGAAGACCATGGGTATTATCGTCGTGCTGCTCTATTCGCAAGGCTACCTCGGCGATCATTTCCCGACGGGCCACGAGATCCCGAAGTGGATCGTGGTCGGTTGCTATCTCGCGATGGGGCTCGGAACCATGTCGGGCGGTTGGCGCATCGTGAAGACCATGGGCATGCGTCTCACCAAACTGCGCCCATTCGGCGGCTTTTGCGCCGAGACCGGCGGCTCCGCCGCTATCTTTTTAGCGACCATGCTCGGCATTCCGGTCTCGACGACCCACACCATCACCGGCGCCATCGTGGGCGCGGGCTCGGTCTCGAATCGCGGCAAGGTCCGGTGGGGGCTCGCCGGCCGTATCGTATGGGCGTGGATTTTTACCATCCCAGCGTCAGCGGCTATCAGCGCCGCAATGTATTTCTTGGCGCGCGCCTTGGGCGCGTAACAGCGCCGTCGGAACCCTTCGTGGGCTCCAGGTGCGGTAGTATCACTTCGTGCTTTCGGCCGTCCTCCGCACCATTCGCCAGCATGACCTCCTTGCCGTCGGCGACCGCGTGCTGGTCGGAATTTCCGGCGGGCCGGACTCTACGGCGCTGCTGCACGCTC
>CAZTTW010001049.1:0-2126 GCA_964616265.1 uncultured Myxococcales bacterium
ATCCCTGTAACATGCACGGCATGCTTGATCCGTTGGTCTCGCTTGCGTTCGGCGTCCACTCCAGCCCTGGCGTGTTCGCGCTGCTCCTGGGCTCCGGCGTGTAGCGGGCGGCTCAGATTCCCACTGGCTGGAATATTGTCGATGATCTTGTTCGGAAGATCGCCAAGCTCGAAGGTGTGTCGCCCGAACCCGCGGATCCTGTCGCTTGGTACAGGACGACACATGGAAGGGAGCCAAGCTACTCCGACCTCCTTCTGACGGTTGCTCCATCCTTGACGGAACGTCAGTCGCTTCTCAAGGGCTATTTCGAGCCAAGCTCGATCGACTTCCAGAATGGCCGGAAGTTGCCGACGGACGCTCACAAGGCAATCGCTCGTCTCGTCAAGAGCGGTCACGTTCGGGTTATCATCACGACGAATTTCGATCGGCTCCTCGAAGCGGCGCTTGACGGCGTGGGCGTCCAACCCGTGGTCATATCGACCCCCGACGGTATCCAGGGGGCGCCACCCCTTCAGCATTCGTCCTGCACCATTGTCAAGGTCAACGGTGACTACCGCGACACCAGAATTCGCAACACTGATCAAGAGCTTGCGACGTATCCGCCCGAAATCTGCGAGCTTCTCGATCGGGTCTTCGACGACTACGGGCTCATCGTGTGCGGCTGGTCCTCTGAATGGGATGCTGCTTTACGAGACGCGCTTTCTCGACGTCGCAATCGCCGGTATCCCTGCTACTGGTGCGTGAAGGACCCGCTGCCCACCCGCGGCCAAGAATTGTCGACCCTGGTGTCCGCGGTAACGGCACCCATTTCTGACGCGAACACTTTCTTCGAGTCGCTCGCGGAGAACGTGTCGGCGCTTGATCACATGTCGAGGCCTCATCCTCTATCGACGCCTCTGGCTGTCGAACTGCTGAAGGAATACATCCCCGAAGACAAGCACCGGATTCGTTTGCGTGAACTCGTGGTGGGGGCTGCAACAAAGACCCGCGATGACGTCTTGGCGCTCGGCCCGCCAGATCCGCCCAATAGTCACGAAGAAATGCGGCGCTGCCTCAGCCACTACGAGACCCTAGCAGAAAGGATCGTGGCGCTCCTAGCCAACGGGATCTTCTGGGACGCGCCGGAGGGGCCGTACAACAAGCTCTGGCCAGATGTTCTCGGAATTCTTGCAAAGCCGGTGTTGCAGGCCAATCGAGGTAACGATGGGTCTCTTCGCCTTTTCCGATATCCAGCTTGCCTCGCGCTGTACGCGGCTGGGGTCGCCGCGTGTGCCTCTGACAGGCTTGGCGTTCTCGCTGACCTTTTGAAGGTCGAAGCACAAACTGGCGGCGAGAAGGCGATCCCCGTCTACAAACGAATCTGGCCCAACAGTCTGCTCGACCCTGAGACCGAGAGATTCCTCGATGGCCCTCCTTGGGCCCTGCATCAACGCATCTTCCAATACCTGGGGCCGGTGTTCCTACGGCTGGTGCCAGACGAGGAACGTTTCAGATTCGCGTACTACAAATTTGAGTACCTACTCGCCCTGCGAGCCCTCGCTATGGACGATGGCGGGCTAGGGGGCCTGTTCATAAGCGACGGGGAGCAGGAAGGGAGAAGAGACATCCTGCCGGTCATGAGCACCGAGCTACAGGAGCAAAGGACCGATTGGGCGCCCATGGCGGCGGGCGTGCTGCCCAAATTTGAGTTCGACTGGATAGCGAATCTACAGAGCGATCTGCACAAGGAAGTTCAGCGGCGTCGTTCGAGGTTGGATTTCGACTAGTGCCGCGCCCTGGTTATGGTGCGTGGTTTCTTTCAGGCGTGGCGCTTTGGGGGTACAGGTGGGGGTGCCAACCTTGAAGCGTGCTGCAAGCCGCTGGACAAACCCAATGCTTACCGACGGTTGCGCTCCCACTTCAAGTTCAACGTGTGAGTCACACGGCCGTGCGCTGCGTGTGATACAGACGTTTCGGTAGCACCATCGCTAGCATGCCGCTCGCCACGAAGAGGAGGCCGGCGGCTAGTCCCCACCAGATGCCTTCGATGCCGCCGCCTCCGCGCACGCCGAAGCCGTAGGCCAGTGGCAGCGCGAGAAAGTAGTAACCGCCCAAGTTGAAAATCGCGGCGGGCTTGGTGCGGCCGA
>CAZTTW010001050.1:0-2126 GCA_964616265.1 uncultured Myxococcales bacterium
CAGTGAAGAAAGCAGCGTAGCGAAACCGTCCACCAAATCGGGTCAACCCCAACCTGCCTACCCGGCCCGGCTCGGCAGCGAAGTGGCGCCACCGCCACTAGACGTAGTCTGCCCAACCAATGTGAATGCAGCCTAGCTTACACAAGCTTGGCCCAAGTCGAGACTGCCGCCTTCCTGTCGGCCCCGGCTGCCTTTGGTTCGCGATCGCCCAGCCCGACCATCAGACCCTCATTGGTGCTGCGCGCGACGGCTCAAGACAATTGCGGCCAGGTGCACCGTTGCCGACCTCAGCGCGCGCCGGACACGTCCATGATGGTGCCAGAGCAGTATGAAGACTCGGCCGAAGCCAGCCAGAGGATTGCCTGAGCTACCTCGTCCGCGGTGCCGGCGCGTCCCAACGGCAGGGCGCCAGCCAGGTGCTGGGCACGCTTGGGATCTCCGCTGCTGGCGTGTATCTCCGTGTCGATGATCCCGGGGCGCACTGCATTCACGCGGATACCTTCCGCCGCAACCTCCTTGGCGAGGCCCAAGGTGAAGGTATCGATGGCAGCTTTCGATGCGGCGTAGTCGACGTATTCGCCCGGAGAGCCAAGTCGCGCGGCCACCGACGACACATTGACGATAGCCCCGCCGCTGCCGCCGTGCCGTCGCGACATGCGCAGGACTGCCTCCCGCGCGCACAGAAAGGTTCCTACCACGTTCACCGCCAAGATCCGCGCCGGGCGCGTCTCGGTCATCGCCTCGACGCGCGCTTGGCGATCGACGATGCCCGCGTTGTTGACCAATACAGCAATTCGCCCTAGGTAGCGGTCCACGCTCTGGAACAGCTTTCGCACCTCGACCTCGTGGCTGATGTCGGCCGCAAAAGCGATGGCAGTGCCGCCGTTAGATCGGATCTCCTGCACCACGCTGTTAGCCGCTTCGGTATTCGCCAGGTAGTTGATTGCGACAGTATACCCGTACCGCCCCGCCAGCCTCGCGGTGGCCGCACCTATGCCACGCCCTCCGCCCGTGACCAGGATGACATTCCCTATGGCAGCCGCCGGCTGCACCTTGAGCTCACCAACCATCATCGCCATGGGCCCAAGCATAGCGGACGCTGCTGCGCGATCACGGAGGTGGACGGCGCGCCAGGCTGGGAGCCGCGATGGCGAACCATGCACATGCATGATTTCCGGCGGTCCAGCTGCACGAATGTGGACGATCACGCAAAACCGGTCGACGATCTGTCCAACTGCGTTCGCCGGAAACGACATCAGCTTGGAATTTCGAGCGGTTGAAGTCCCTTTGGGGGCTGCGCTTGCTTAGACCGTGGAGGAGAGACCCGGAACCATCTTCCTCCATGGAGCGAGAAAGGCAGGAGAGGAGATGATTGATGCCACGAAAGATTCCGTTCGTCGCCGTCTTATTTGTTGCCGGTTCGGTCCTCTATGCTGCGCCGGCCACCGCCCACCTCGCCGACCCGCGCATAGCGAAGCTCTTCGGCCAAGACACCATGCGGGTTCCCTACACAGCAGGCCGGGTCTACGAAATCCGGCTGATTCCTGGCGCGCCGTTCGCCGTCGAGTTGCCTGCCGGCGAGACGGCCAAGAACATCTGGTTCGACCAGCGATGGTGGGCTGCGGAATCCACGCCTGGCTCGTCACGGATCTTCTTGCGAGCGTTGGGAACCGGTGATGTCGTCGGGCGAAAGGGCTTCATCCACATCGAGACCGAGCCGTCGGACTACCGCATCTCGCTACACGTCGTAGGCGTCGAGGACACGACTGACGTCGGTGCAGGACTTGAGATCTATGTCGAGGGCAGTGCACTCAATGATCCAACTCGTCGCGAAGCGCGCCGGCTCGCCGACAAAGAGCTGCTCTATATGCAGCACCACGAACAGGAGAAGGCGAGGGCCGAGTTCGAGAGCTGGCGGAAGAAGCTGCTTCAAAATGTTCGGGCGGATTACGAATGGGGAGGCGACTTTCGGATCAGCCGGGTTGTCGACGACAGAGTGCAGACTTTCGTGTCGTTGCCCGAGGCGTCCGATCGGGCGGTGATTCAGTTCATCGACAAGAGCGGCAAGGCCGAGTTGGTCAACTACGAGCTGGAGAACGGGACGTACGTGATTCAGAACAAGGTGC
>CAZTTW010001051.1:0-2125 GCA_964616265.1 uncultured Myxococcales bacterium
GCCGAGGAGCGGCGGGGAGGGCTTTAGACCGTCTATGTGCAACACGCTCCTAGCCGAGAAGACAGGGATATCGATCGATACGTTGATGGCCAGGAAGCGTCGGGCTCTGCGGAAGCTCGCCGCTGCTCTGGAATATTGGATGGAAGACTGAACGACACCGAATGGAGGTATGAAATGTGCACCTTGAAAATGGAGCATGGAAGGCGACACAAGAGCTGGTCGGAATGGTCCAGCGGTGCGAAGGCCGGCGTCATAGCCGCAGCGGCCGTGGGCGTTCCCGGCATATTTGCCCTCTGCGGGTTGGTGACCATGTGGCTCTGGAACGCGCTCATGCCGGAAATCTTCAAGCTCCCCGCGATAGGGTTCTGGCAGGCACTCGGTCTGCTCGCTCTGTCACACGTTCTCTTCAAGGGGGGCAGCGCTGGGCGCACGGCTAGAGGTCACTGGAGGAAACGGCAGGTTTGGAAGCATTTGCGCGATGATGAGGTGGAAAGACCCGAGCAGGCCTGACGTTCGGTCAGCCGCGGGCTCTCTGACTTTCGGCGCCAGCGCTATTCTGCCCGGCAGCGCGCAGGGTGCTCGGAACGTAGGACTCGCTCACAAATGGGCTCGATGCTGTTGATCGATTCAAGTTCGAGGATCTGTCCTTGAAGGTCAGGCGGCAACAGCGTCAGGTCGAGTAGTTGGGTTGCCCTTGCACGCGAAAGCCCGAGGCACCTGGCCACCTCTGCCCGGTCGCTCACGGCACCCCGGTCGATGGCGTTCTGAATCTTGTGTGCGAGCGCCAGCATGATTGCCACGCGGGCCGGCCGGCGAACCGGCTCTGGCGCCACCGGTGCAGTCTCGCGGCACACCCCACGCTGCAGCAAATAATGCTCATCGGAAGGGGTGTGAGGTACAGTCAGGCAGGAGAGCTTCGTCGCTCAGTCCCGAGGCGTACAGTTTGTTCGGAGACTTGGGCAGGAGCCAGAATACTGAGCGCGGCGTTGAAGTGGTTGTGCGCGGCGGGAAGGTCACCGAAAACGTTAAGGTTCCGCTGGATTCCGCCGATACCGGTGAGGAAAGGTTCTCGACCGAACCCAAATGCCGCTAGCGACGAAGACACGGAAGTCAGTCCTTTGGACCATTTGGACTTCGGCGCTCGCGACGTGGCTTGCCACGGCGGGATGTTCCGTCGATCTCAGTAAACTACGTCTGAACCACAAGGACGGCTCGGATCCCGTCGTTGACGCCGGGCGGAACATCGCCGTTGTAGACACGGGGTCGTCGAGGAGCGAAGCCACGACGAGCGACACCGCATCGGCAAGGGATCGCCCCGACGTGGGCGCAGACAGCACGATCGTGTATGCCGGGCAAGGCACCACGCCGGAGACGGACGTCGACGGGCCGCCGAGCGATGCCGCATTCTTGGCGGATCTCTACGTTGCGGGAGATGGCGGCCCTGCACAGGACGGCGCCTCCCTCGTCGAAGCAGGCAGCGGGGACGAAGTTGGCGGCATCGGCGGCACCGATACGCCTTTGGGCGGCACCGACGACCTTGAGGCTGGAACAGATCTGCGCCGCGATCTCGGATCCGACAGTGCCCCGGATGCGCCGCCCGATCTCGCGGTTGATAGTGTCGACGCGATTTCGCTACCAATCGGGTTGGTAGCGTATTACCCGTGCGAGAGCGCCAATGGCGTGGTCTTGCCCGATCAATCTGGGAACGGCAACGACGCTACGCTGAGCGTCGGCTCGCCTCCCGCCGGCGGTTCAGCACCGTCGGGAGCTGGCTATCGATTCGAGGCGGGGAAGGTCGGCAATGCCCTGACGCTGCTCAAGGCCGGCTATGGCTACGTGTCCATGCCGCCGTCGATCTTCAACGGCGCGGACGCGGTCACCATCGCGTTCTGGATCAAGGTGAACACGGAACAGAGCTGGCAACGCGCCTTCGACGTCGGAATTAACGCACACCTTGATAGCGCCCCATACACGGGTGGCAAGTACTTCTTTCTGACAACGCAGAATGCAGCTTCGCAGATCGAGATCGCCATCACCACCAACGGTTTCAGCACCGCGCAGTTTCTCTACACCAAGAGCATTGTCCAGGCCGACGGTTGGCGGCACGTCGCGGTCACCATCGACG
>CAZTTW010001052.1:0-2123 GCA_964616265.1 uncultured Myxococcales bacterium
GGGATGTGGCTGCCTATCCCCAAGAGGCGGGTCGTCAACTTCACGTCCCTGCGCAACAGTCGAGCTTGCCCATCCACAAGGCGAAGCAAATCGTGGATCTTCCCCACCGCGAACAACTGGGTTTCACCGCCGTCCAGGGTTGTCCGGTAGACCTGCAGGGAGGTAACGGCCTTCGCTTCGGGTGCATCGGGCGGCCAGAAGACTGAATACACCGTAGCGTGCCTCGTCAGGAGGGCGCGGTCGCTCTTGTGGCGCGGCAGATTTTCGAAGAGCGTGCGCAGCCCTGCCTTGTCGTGGTCGAGCCAGGTCATCTCTTGCCGAATCTCCGGACTGTAGGCGCCGATGCTGTAGCGAAACTCCGGGTCGCAGATATCGAGGAATCCGGCAAAGTCATGTGCATCGAGGAGCAACAAGCTCAAATAGATTGCCTCTTCGACGAGGGCTCGCTTGCTCATGTCGTCTCCGACTCGACGGCGGTGCGCCTAGGAGGCATGGCCGTTTTTTCCCAAGAAGGGCTCTGATGCCAATCGGCCCATGCGGCGGCTCCATTCCGCATAGTAGTGCCTCATGCCCACCTCATCGTGGATGCCATTCTCTTCTTCTCGTCCGTGGAGCACCCAGCGGCTTCCGGTGGTCGAGTCTCGCATGGCGCTTCCCTGGCCACGAACGCCAAGGAGATCCTCGTGCAGGTTGCGGCCGAACGGTCCCCAAATCGAGTTGTGGTCTCGTACACGGCTGGCCCTCTGCTCGGGACCGTCGCTCTTCAGGCCAAGCCCGCGAAACTCGATCAGGGTCTGATTGGGCGAGAGCGGAACTATGGTGTCCAGTCGAATGACCGACGTGCGCAAGTTGTAGGTCATGCCAGGAAAGAGATCGATCAGGACCCACCCTCCGGGCGCGAGCCCTGGCCAGCCGACGCTTCGATACTGGCCGCCCTCGTACTTGTCATACCGCACCTGCATGGAACCCACGGACGCGTGCCCATTGGGGTAGGGCTTGTATTTGCGGTCGAAGTAGCCCGGCTGGAGCATGCCGGTCACGCGATTAAAGTAGTGCATATAGTCGTGATAGAATTCGCTATTGGTGTCGTGCCAAAGCTTGAAGTTGGTGTTCACGACGACCTTATGGAAATCGAACACCTCCAAGGGCTCTTGGATGAGAGGTTCGATCAACTCCAGCGCATCGCCGATGAAGGCCCGCAAAGGTGAGGCATCGTCGTCGACGTTCACCCAAATGAAGCCGCCATAACCGACCTCGGTGCGAACTTCACGCAGTCCCGCCTCGCTGGTACCGAAGCGGTCTTGGTACCCTTCCTTGCCGCGCGTGATGCCGACGCAGTTGCCCCGACAGTCAAAAGACCACCCATGAAAAATGCACAGCAGCTTGCGCGCATTTCCCGCCGGCTCGTGGACCAGAACGTTCCCGCGGTGGGGACAGATATTGTAGTACGATCGCACAATGCCATCGTCTCCCCGAAGAACAACCAGCTCCGGCCCGGCTGGATGGCGAAAAGTCCGGTAGTCGAACTGGTTAGGTAGCTCGCTTTCGTGACAAGCGATGATCCACGTCTTCGCGAAGATATTGACCTGCTCGTCGCGGAAAAGAGTCGGATCCGTGTAGAGACCCGTGTCAACGAAATGCGTGTTGGGAAAGCCAGGGGTCTCTTGCCACTGTCGCCTGTTACGAGACATCGCCAGCTCCCGGTCCGCGCACCGTTTCGCTCAAACGGCAAAGCAGAGAGACCGTGACACTTGCCAGCGAAACGGTATTTTCTGCCGACCTCGCGCCAAGGTAGACGGCCATAGATCTGTCTATATTACAGGACATTTGTCTGTCAAGAGCAAACGCCGGCGGCTTGCGTGGGTTTGACGTGCAAAGCCGCGTCGATCCGACGTTGAAGGCAGTCGAGCACGTTGCCTCAAGCTCGTCGAGCCGACAGATTTGCATTCGTGCCCTTGACAATGTCTTGTCTAGAAGACATACCTCCATTCCTATCGGTTCTCGTCAGCATTCAACCATTCGCTGTGAGGTGTGGCTATGAGCTACGTTCGAGACGAAGTTCTGAACGCAAACGCCGCTTACGTGGCGGACTTTGGTGACAAGGGAAAACTTGCACTACCACC
>CAZTTW010001053.1:0-2122 GCA_964616265.1 uncultured Myxococcales bacterium
TGCCGAGCTGAACCGTTCATCCTTTATCGCCTGGATCGATTGCCGCCTGTGAAATACGTTCTTCTCACTCTCTTGCTCGCTAGCGGCTGCAACGAAAAGAGTCAGCAGTCGGTGCCTTCGTCCCGCTACGAGGCGGTCAAGGCCGTGGTCGAGCCGGCTTCGCGCTGGTGCGACTCGTCGCATACCAGCGAGGCGCCCGACTTGACCCTCCCGCCACTGGCCGCGAACAAATTCGGCGTTCCGTCGCCCCTGGCCAAGAACAAACGCACCTGGGTGAACTTGTGGGCGACGTGGTGCCAGCCGTGCTTGCGCGAAATGCCGTTGCTCCTCAAATGGCGGGACGAGCTGCACAAGGACGGCGTGGATATCGACGTGCTTTTCTTGTCGCTCGACGAGGACGCGACGGCGTTCGACGCTTTCGTTTCCGAGCACAAGGAATTGGCGAAGTCGAAGGTCGTTCGGGCGGCGTCGCAGCGCGAGTACACGCAGTGGGCGACGTCGCAGCTCAAGGACGCGTCCATGCCGATCCCGATTCACTTGCTTTCGAGCGCCGATGGCAAGCTTCGCTGCGTGCGCAGTGGATCCCTGCGCGAGGGCGACTACCCGGCTGCCAAAGCGGCTTTTCGCTAGCTTCGGCTTTCGCTGGCGAGGTGCCGTGCGGCCCGGACCGAATCGGCATACAATGGGACCTTGCTCGCGTAAGAGCGAAAAGGAGGTCTGGCGATGAGGACATCCCTCGCGTTGGTCGGTCTTGCAGTCGTGGCGTTTGTTGCGGGTTGTGCGCATGAGTGCCGCTGTGTCTGCGTGGATGGGGCGAGCCGGACTCGGACTGCGTCCGCCGACGGTCACATCGGTCGGTCGCGAGACGTCCCGGGTTCGTACCGAAGGCTCCGCACGAGCCAGTCATTGACTCTCTATTCTTCTCCGTTGGTTGGGCTATCTGCTGGCGACCGGCGTGCCCAGCCTCGACCCAAGCCCTGGAGCTACCCGGATCCGTTCGAGCTCGATTCGTTCGAGCCTGTCCATTCCGACGCGTGCAAGGCGGTTGCTGGCAGACACTTCGACAACGCCGAGACCCTGGAAGAAGCAGACGTGATCGCGACGGCGCGGGCCTGTTCAGAGCGCATACGGCGAGAGGCAGAGGCGACGGCGCGTACGGAAGAACTTCAGCGGCAGATGCGACAGATCACGAGTCCTTGAAGCGGCCTCAGAGCATGCTTGCGTGCACGACGGCGGTGAGCTCGTCATCGGTCAGCACGATGGGATTGCCGCGCATGCTGCTGGCAACCTTGGCCTTGGCGACGAGCAGTGGGACGTCTTCCGTGCGAACACCCATCGACGCAAGCCCGGGCGTGGCGAGCGCTGTCCGCAGATCTCGTGTCCACGCTGCGGCGTCGCCGCCGAGCAATTGGTCGACCTCGCGGTAGCGATCCAAGATCGGACTTTGCGGCTCTCGTCTCGCAAGGGCGGACACGTTGGCGCACACGACGGCCGGAAGCAAGGCCGCGCACACGGCGCCGTGGGGCGCCTTCCACATGCCTCCCAGCGGTGCCGCGAAGCCGTGAACCGCGCCCAGGCCCGAGTTGGCCAAACACAGGCCACCGAAGAGACTGGCGATCGCCAGGTCCTCCCGTCGTTCGGGACTAAGCCCATGCTCGAACGCTGGTCGCAGCGAGCGGGCCAGCCGAAGCATGCCTTCACGGCCGAGGCCGAGCGTGAACGCGTTGGCGCGAATCGAGACAAACGATTCGAGCAGGTGCGAAAGAGCGTCGAGTCCGGTCACCGCCAAGACGGCGTTCGGCATGCCGTCGAGCAAGTCGGGATCGATCAGCGAGAGCCTGGGCAAAAGGTGCGGACTGCGCAGGCTCGCCTTCACTTTGGCCTCGGATGAGGCGAGCACCGAGTTCTTGGTGACCTCGGCACCGGTGCCGGCCGTCGTCGGAATGGCGATGCAGGGCAGGCCCGGGCGGGGCAGCGGCTGCGCTTTGCCGATCACCTCCATGAAGTCGAGAAGCTCGCCGTCGTTGCCTGTAAGCGCGGCGATCGCTTTGCCTGCATCGATGGCGCTGCCGCCGCCGAGGGCGACCACGGCGTCGCAGCCTTCACGAACCGCGAGGGCGCG
>CAZTTW010001054.1:0-2119 GCA_964616265.1 uncultured Myxococcales bacterium
GTTGGCGTGCCACTGCCGTCGAGGGCCATCTGGGCCACCCCCAGCGGAGTGTTGATTCCGCCCTCGAGGAAAAAGAGCCCGTTGTCGACCACCGCCAGCCCCTGCATGTTGTTTTGGAGAGAGGTACGATCGAGCAACAACTTGTCCGAGCCATCGGAGAGCGAAGTGCGATGGACGGCGCCATTTTGAGTCGCCCAGTACATGGCCGTGTCGCCGGCAAAGGCGGAGTAGACGAGCCCTTTCGTGGCACCAGAAACGACATGCACGCCGTTCGGCAAAGGCCCCGTCGACTCGCTGATCAAACCGCTGCTCGGGCACAGGCTGAACAGCGTGGAGGCGGGCCCGTCGGTCGCTTTGGGCGCGACGTCGTTCTGGACCGTGTCCGATACCTTCGCATCCGGTGACGACCCGCAGCCGCCGAGGTCGGAACACGCAGCGTCCGGGGCCGCCGAGCCGCCGGAATGCTTGCAGGCAGCGGTGAAACATAGCCCAATCAACATGAGTGAAATTCCGCAGCGTTGTCTGCCCACGTGTATCTCCATGGCGAAGCCGCCCATACCTCTATCGCTCAAGCGAACCAAAGACAAGCGCCCTCCCCGCACCCTTGCCGCGCGTGCTCTGACGTTTCATCTGGTCTGGGACCCGTGATCGCTCGCGCCACCTCGGCCCTCGCAGGCGTGGCCCCAGCTACTCGGTCACCACCCGCCAGAAACCCTCTCCGAGGTTGGACGAGTAGAGCAGCTTGTGGACGGCGTCGTAGGCGAGCTGTCCCCCGTTGGACAACATGGGCGAATCCATCTGGGTCCACGTCAGGCCGTCGCCCTCGGGCGAGCTCCAGAAGGGCAGGTAGAGGGTGCTGCTTGGATCCCACGGGAAGCCGCGGCTGGCCCACAGCTTCGTGCCACTCCCGGTGCACCCCATCATGATGTCCCCACTCTTGGGAACAATCGACCAAGCGACGCCGTCGGGGCTGCGCAGAATTCCGTTCGAGGATGGCAAGTAGTAGGCGCCGTTCTTGGCGCGGTAGAGTTGTCCGGCGGCGTGCCCCTGGGATTGCGTGTCCGTGACCGCAGACCACGACTTGCCAGCATCGGTCGTACGCCACAGCCCGTTCGACTGCGAGCCCCACAGCCAGGTGTGGTCGTTGTCGAGAAAATAGACCGCCTGTCCTTCGCCGCCCACCCAGTCGCTCTGTCCGTCGATCACGCGCCAAGTCCCGCCCGCATCGCGGCTCTCGACGAAGCAGGCTTCGGGATGCGGAGCAGCGCAGGTCGCGTGGAAGCTCATGAGCAGGTGGCGCGCGTCGGTCGGATCCGGCACGATCTGCGCGACGAAGTTGTAGCCGACCAGATTGGCCAAGCTGCCATCCTTGGGCGGCCAGATCACCTCCCAGTCGACGCCACCGTTGCTGGACTTGAACGCGCCGCTGACTCCGTTGTTGTCCCAGGTTCCGCTTTGAACCCAGGTGTTGTATCCGCTGTTGGTGTAGAGAATCGTCGGATCGGTTGGATCGATGGCGAAGGTCCACTGCCGTCCGGCATCGAGTGCGCCGCCGTTCTTGCCGGTGTTGACGTGAATCCAGCTTGCGCCGCAGTCGGTGGTCTTCCACACACCCTGATTGCAGGTTCCCAAGTAGACCACGGCCGGATCGAGAGGATTCATGGCAAATGCGCCACCGTAGGGGCACGGTGGAGCTCCGGGAAGAGTGGAGAGATTCGGCGTGACCTTCTCCCATACGCCGGGCGCCGCCAGCGAATCGCAGGCGTGCGGAGGACCAGCGTCGATGGTTTGGCTCGTGCCGGTCGTACCGCCCGTGCCCCTCGCACCGCCCGTGCCCAGTGGACCGCCGCTCGCCACCAAGACCGCGTTGCTTGAGCCCCTCGACGGCTGTGCTGACGGCCGCGTCGAACTCCAGCAGGCGCTGCGCGCGCTCCTTGCGCACCGGCAGCGCATCCTGCAGACGCCCCGGCAGCCAGCCATCGACCTTGCGCAGGATAGGGTGGTAGGCGCCGCCTGACAGGCGCCTCCGCTCCTCGTAGGCGAAGCCCAGCGTGGCCAGCGCGGGCTCTTCGAATTCGAGCGCGTAGTCCGCCTCGCCGAGGCGCCCATCGGCGAGCCC
>CAZTTW010001055.1:0-2119 GCA_964616265.1 uncultured Myxococcales bacterium
ACACGCCGCAAGGCCTACCTTCCGAGGGCTAAAGCCAAGGCAACGGCAGCCGCGACGATGACCGCGAAGGCCACCATGCGCGGCCACGAGCGCGGCTTGCGCGCGTCCTGTGGAGACACATCGCTGGTGCCCGCTACCGATTCAGCCGTGACCAAGAACAACTGCCGCGTGACCCGTGGCAGCTCGCCCCCCAGGCGATCGGCGATTCGCGCCAGCTGCCGAGCAACCTCGTCGAAAGTCGGCCGGCGATTGCGGTCTTTGGTCATCATCGAGGCGATGGCCTGCACCAACTCGGGATCGGCGCCTGGCACGTCGACCCGCGGGTCGGGAATCGCCGACGTCAGGTGCATGCGCATGACCTCGAGGTATTCCTTCACCGACGGGCCTTGTTGCGCGCGAAACGGTGGGTGCCCGGTCAGTAGGTGGAAGAGCGTGCACCCGAGCGAGTACGCGTCGGCGCGTTCGTCGAGCTCTTCGCCGCGGGCCTGCTCGGGCGCAATGTAGTCGGCGGTACCGACCACCATGCCGCGGGCGGTGAGGCTCTTGTCCGCGGCATACGACTTGGCGAGGCCGAAATCGGTGACTTTGAGCACCCCGTGGCGCGAGATGCCCAGATTGGCCGGCTTCACGTCGCGATGAATGATACCGGCGCGGGAGGCTTCGCCGAGGCCGTTGGCGGCTTCAGCGCCGATGAGCGCAACCACCGCGCTCGGCAGCGGTCCGCGTTCCTCCAGCAGCTTTTGCGTGTCGCCGCCCTCGAGCAGCTCCATGGCGTAGTACGGTCGCTGCGGCTCGCCGGTTTGCCCCGCTTCGAACACCGGGATCAGATTCGGATGCGACAGTCGGGCGAGCGCGCGGGCTTCGCGCAAGAATCGCTCGGTGATCGTTGCGTTGTTGACCTGGTTGCTGCCCAGCACTTTGATGGCGGCCCGGCGTCCCAGCGAATCGTCGACGGCAAGATACACCTCGCTCATCGCTCCGATGCCGAGGCGCTGCTCGACGCGGTAGCGACCGACGCGTGCGCCGGCTGCCAGGAACGGAACCGGATCATGCATGCGGCGACCGCGCGGGATGGTGTTGCCCTCAGGTGGTGTCGGCATGACTAGGCCGGTACCTCCTCGTCCTCGGCGGCATAACTTTCGAACCTGGTGTACTCGCGAATGAAGGTCAAATCCACCTCGCCCGTCGGTCCGGCGCGGTTCTTCCCGATCTTGAGTAGTGCCTTGCCTCGCCCCGACGGATCGGCATTGTACATCTCATCGCGGTGAATGAAGAGAATGATGTCGGCATCCTGCTCGATGGCGCCAGATTCGCGCAAATCGGATAGCTGGGGCGTCTTGTCCTCGCGCTTCTCGACGCTTCGGTTGAGCTGGGAGACCGCGATGATGGGAACGTGCAGCTCCTTGGCCAGTCCCTTGAGGCCCCGGGAAATCTCGGCTATTTCGCGCTCGCGCGAGTCGTCGCGCCGCCCACCAAGCCCGTGCGCCAGCTGCAAGTAATCGATCACCACGAGCCCATGCGGCTGCGGCCCGCTTTCTTTCTGCGGCGGGAAGAAACGGGCGTCGCTGCGGAAGCGTCGCGCCTTCGCTCGTATTTCCAAAATGTTAACGCCAGGTGAGTCGTCGATGAGGATGGGCGCTTGCGAGATACGGTTCCCAGCCGGGTAGATCTTGTTCTTCCACTCGCTGTACTCGATCATTCCGCGGCGCATGCGGTTCGAATCGATGCGCGCCTCGCCGGCCAGCAAGCGCTCGATGAGCTCGTGCTTGGACATTTCCAGCGAGAAGATGAGGACGGGAATCTTGTGGTTGAGCGCGGCATGGGAGGCCACGTTCATGGCCCAGGACGTTTTTCCGACGCCCGGTCGGGCTGCGACGATGATCAAGTTCTCGGGCTGGAGACCAGCCGTGATCTCGTCGAGCTTCTTGAAGCCCGTGGGGACGCCGGTGATGCTCTTGCTCTCGCGGGCGCGAGCGTCGATGTTTTCCAGCACCTCGCTCATGATCTCGCCGACCGGGCGCGCGTTCTCCTTGCGGTTCTTCTGCGCGACCTGGAAAACCATGCGCTCGGACTCGTCGAGGAATTGCTCGTAGTCGCCGAACTCGCCGTAGGCGCGCGA
>CAZTTW010001056.1:0-2116 GCA_964616265.1 uncultured Myxococcales bacterium
AGTCCGCCGGAACAGTCGAGGGAGCAGCACTCGGTCGCGGATTGGCAACCGCCACCGGCCGCAGTGCAATGGTTGATCGACGCCACGCACGTGTGGGCCGTCGAGTCGCACAAGCCCGAGCAGCACTCGGCCGCGCTGGCGCACGCTTGTCCAAAGGCGAAGCAGACCGGTGAGGTTCCGCTATCCTCAACGCTGACGCTTGCGTCCGTATTGCCTCCGCCACCTCCGGCTCCTCCGCCACCTCCGGCTCCTCCGCCCCCGGCTCCTCCCCCGTCGGAGAACCTGCCGATGGCGCCGCTGCTGCTACACGCAGCAACGAGGATCGATACAGCTGCGGCCACGACGGTTCGATGCAGGGTGGACATGGGTGACTCCTGTCGATGTTTCAAAAGGGTGTTTGGAACCTATCGGCCAATCCGTCACGGAATCGACTGCAGCGCCTGATCAATGGCCGGCGCAAACAGACTGGCCGGGTAGCGACGACGAAATGCGGCCACGCGCTCGCGGGCCTGGTCGTAATCGCCTTTCGTGACGAGAGCTTGCACCAGCAAGCTGTCACGCTCCTCGGAAAGCTGCCCGTGAGGAAACTGCCGCGAGTGCCTGCGTAAGACTGCCAGAGTCCCCTCGATTCGACCGCGCGCCAGGGAGGTGCGCGCCATCTCGATCAAATTGCGTTCGGCGGCCAGCCGGTCGTCGTGTGCATGCGAAGACACCGGCGCTGTCCCCGAAGGTAGGCTGGGCGATGCAGCCGGCGGCACCGCCGCAGGAGCTGGCGCTGGCGTCTCGGTTGCCTGGGGCAGCGGCGGCGGCAAAGCCGGAGGCGGCGATGCGGTGGCCGGTGAAACCTCTCGGCCGGGCGCACGAACATGGGAGACCGTCGCGTAGCCGGCAGCACCCATCGTCGCTCCGACGAGCAAGGTGGCAAGGGTGCGGTAGGGCCCGTGTCCAAGCAGCGAGGGACGCGGCGGTGGCAGGGCCGAGGTAGGCTCATGCGGAGTCGCTGCCGAGCCCGCCACCGCCCCAATGCCCAAGGTGGCTGTCAGGCGTGAAAACACCTTGTCAGCCACCTCGGACTGCGGATCGGGAGACGCCTTTTCCGCATCGACCAGCGCCCGCAACGAAGGCGGCAAGGGTTCCAGCGATTCAGGCATGCTGTCTCCTCTCGGCCACGCGCGACCGTTCGATGACGCTGGCTATTTCCGCCCGCGCCAGCCGCAAGCGCGAATAGGCGGTGTTCACCGGAATCGCGAGGACGCTTGCGATTTCGGGCATGGGGATCTCGTCGAGCTCGTGCATGACGAAAACCGCCCGGCGATCGAGATCGAGCGTATCGAGCGCCTTTCGCAGCAACTCGCGCGCCTCCTTGCCTTCGAGCTGATCGTGGGGCGTCGGCGCAGCATCGATGGGCTCGATGGCGTCGCGCAGGATCTCGCGCATGTTACGGGGCGAGCGCCGAAAGTCGGCCACGACCCGTACCGCGATCCCGAAAAGCCAGGGCCGCAGCGGGCGCATTGGGTTGTAGTCGCCGAGATGCCGGTGCACGACCACGAAGAGATCGTGGACGAGGTCTTCCAAGTCCTGCGGCGGCACGCCGAGACGGCGCAAGGCTTTCCACACATAGGGAAACTCCGAGCGATACATGCTGGGAAAATCGGGGGCCGAGCCCACGTTCACTGAGGCTCCTTAACCAGGTTTGGGTCGCCAACCATGATCCGTCACGGAAAAGTTGCGGCGAGCCCCAAACCAAGCGCAACCGCAACGTGCGGCGACGTCCACACGGTTTGCTCGTCGACCCGCAGCTTATCTTCGGTAAGAGGCGCCGTAGCCTCGCCGTGTACGGTCACTCGAAGCGCACGTGTCGTGCAGGCGTGGCGGAAGCAACACCAGAGACGCAGAAGGCGGCGGCTGCCGTAGACAAGACCCAAACCCTGAAAACGCGCACGGGTCGGCAGTCTACCTCAGCCGCATCGCCTTGCGCTCTCGCAGACGCGACTCTCCTACCGATGACGAACCGCTGGAGTTTTGGCCCTGTCGCTCAGGACGACGAAGTCCGGATCGAGTTGGCTGAGCGTGGGCATGGTTACCCGCTGCCACAGAATCGACGAGTCGTAGACGA
>CAZTTW010001057.1:0-2116 GCA_964616265.1 uncultured Myxococcales bacterium
CGCCAGACTGCACGCGAATCTGTGATGATGCTCAAACCATGAGCCCTTTGCTCATTCGCCGCCGTCAGCCGACGCGGAAGGTTCTGCGACGCCGATTGACTATGGAAATACTCCGTTAGGTGGAGACGGACACGTCGAGGCTCTCGGTCCCCACCAGTAAATGGTCGCGTACGAATGCGTGCCAGCGCTTGCGCGGAAGACATAGTAGCCATCCTTCTTGGTCAGAGTCGCGCCGCAGGAAACCGTCGTTCCGTTCACAGAGATCGTTCGGCCATCGAAGTTGGCGCATCCCCACCCGTCGATATCGTCGCATGTGGCAATACAGAATGCGCTGAGAGTACCCACGGCCGGCGGTTGCCCAGCGCTACCTCCGGGAGGGCTGTTGCCGTAGAAAATGGTGCAGTTACTGGCCGGTGGTAAATTGGAGGTTCCAGCGTCGGACAGGGTTTCCGGCGCGGACTCTCTGTTCGCATCGGGTCCCGGCTCTGGCCCCGGCCCCGGCCCCATAGAGGGCTCGGGTCCCGGCTCTGGCCCGTTTGCTGGCTCCGTCGGGGACGATTTGTCGGGGGCCACATCCTCTGCGACTGTTGCAGTCGTGACTATGGATCCACTGACAGAGACAGAATCCGGAGCGGCATCGTCGTTTCCGAGATCGGCCGTGGCCATTTCCGGAGCGAAATCGGGCTTTTCGTTGAGTTGCCCCGCATCCCCTTCGCCGACGTGATCGTTGACCAAGTCGGCCGGTGCACTCTTGATGTCTTTCTTTGCGTCCTCGCTAGGCACTCTGCTCGGTTCATCCGAACAGGTGCCTGTTGCCGAGCACGTTTGAACTTCGTTTGGTTTGTCTAGACTCACGCAACCAATGGGAATGAACCCCAGCAAGAGCAACCACGGCAATCCCCGAACATTCAACCGATCGACCCAAACAAAATCGACGATCATGTATCCATAGATTGTCGGTACTGAGTGAAATGTGCAATTGACGGGATTCCGACGCCTGTCCTTGGCGAAGGCGCGCCTGCGCCGCACGCATAGCCATTGACTTTGACCGTCTACAATGAAGCCGGAGAAGACAGTCGATGGTTTGTATTGAAGACCGAGTTGGCGCGGACAGAGTCGCTAGTCATTCGCCTTTCGAGCGAAGCGCTCACGGCGAGCGGCATCTGCTCCTGCCCGAGGAAGGTCTCGGATAGATTGATGAAATTCATGGAAGGCGATGGGTTTTGCCCTGCTGTGAGCGAAGACATTCCGCACTTTTCTGGATTCACGTCGTGCTTGTTTGTGGCCCAGGCGACGAGCTTGCGCACGGCTTGGCATCCACGGGTGGTCTTGGTGTAGACCTTGCGGCGAAGGACGCTGGAGAGTGTCAGCTCGACGTAGTTGCTTACGCGATTCGTCGGGAAGCTTGCGCCAGTCTTGATCGTCCTCGGCCTCGTCGACGTCGCCATCACCCTGCGAAGCTGCCAGGATTTTCTGAGTGGGCTGGTACGTGTCAATGAAGCCTGGGGGATGGCCGGCATGCTGGCCTTCATTGTGGCGGTCCTGGTGTCGTCGTTGCTGTTCGTGCTCACGGTGTGGCGACGCCGCGAGACCTGGCGGTTGCAGTACGCAGCGCTCAGTGTGGACGATGCCGCCGCCTGAGCGCAACTCGATCATCGCCTTGAATCAGGTCCTCATCCGTGCCTCTACCCGCAATTGCGGCACCCTGGAAATTGCATTGTTCGGGCCGACGAAACGAGGTGGGCCACGCTACGGTAGCGTGTACTTCTTCAGCATCGGCCAGACGACGCTCGCGTTCGCCGCCTCGTGGCCGCCGTTGTTGTCGGTACACAACGTAACTTGAACGCCGGCGCTGCACGGGGAATACGTCTGGCAGTTGTTCGAATCCGCCGCGCTGGGATTGCCCGTGCATCCATCCAGGCTTGCCCATTTCTGGAAGGTGCCCACCGCTCCTAGAAAATCGATCGCCATTCCTGTAACCAGCGCCGAATGCCCGCCCGCGTAGGGAACGACATTGTCGTTCTTGCCACGCCATTCAATCACGGTGATGGGGCGAACGGGCTTGCAGTTCCCCTCGTTTTGTTGGGTGAGGTCGAACGAAGCTGGCCCGACGGCG
>CAZTTW010001058.1:0-2115 GCA_964616265.1 uncultured Myxococcales bacterium
CGCCGCGCCTTGGTGGGGCAGGGGAGTGCAGCTCGCCTCGGGCCTGGTTCATTCTGTGACCGCCTACGCTCCCTTGCCCGAGTGGGTGGCGTGGCTGGCGGGACTATCGGTTTTGTTGTGGGCCACGTGGGTGAGCACGGCCGACCGTCGGCGCATGCTCTTCGCATGGCTGTGGGCGCTCGTCGCGCTTTTGCCATTGCCCTTCGCGGGCTGGTTGGTGGGTGCCCGGTATTTCTACCTGCCGGCCGTCGGCTTGTGCCTGTTGCTCGCGCTGGCGCTCGAACGCACCAGCCGTCTGACTGCCGGGTTTGCCGTGGCGACACTCATCGTGCTCGGCCTGGCCGCGGGGCATTCGCGCTCGGTCGAGGTCCAGCTTTACCGGCAGGCTCTAATCGCCATTCGTGCCGGCGTGGTGGACGAACTTGACCGAGGCTATCGCCTGTTTTACGTCACGGGTGCCATCAAGGATCTGGACCTCGCCCTCAAGCTCGACCGCTCCATGCCGGGCACGATTCACGAGGCAGCGATCATTCCCGATGTCCCCGCCTCGTTCGTGTGGATGCCGGACGTGCTTGGCGAGCCGCTCGACTTTCTCCTTGCTCGTCCGCCGTTGCCACCGTCGGGCGCCTACCGATTCGGCCAAGCCAGGCTGATGGGCCTTGCCCGACGGGAAGACGCTCCCGATCTGGACGAAGTGCTGGCTCGACTGCCCGATTTGCGCGTCCTTCGCCTCGAACGGAGGGGCGCAGGCTTCGTCGTCGTGGACAAAACCGCCGACTATCGTCCCGATTAGCGGTTGCGAAAGGACACGTTCCGAGGTTTCCATACTACTATTGCCAACGCGTGAACCATGGCTAAAGCGCAAGCGACTCACCTCGAGATCATCAAATCGGCCGTTGCTCTAGCGTCCAAGCGGAATTTCGACCATCTGCTTTACGTCGGCGACTTGCTCTTGCCGGAAGACGTCTTTCGCGGCAAGTCCGGCGCACGCAAGAAGCTCGTGCAGGCGGTGGTCAGCGAAGCGCAGCGCTCGGTCGTCGAGGCAGCCGGCGTGCGAGTCATACCACTTCCGCAATACGACCTCGGCCGCACGGAGAAGCTCAAGCTGGCTCTCGTGAGCGGCATCGCCCGCGGTATCTATGCCGAAGGCGATGTCGTCGTCGCACTTTTGTCGGCGCGTCCGGTCGGCAAGCCGGATTCCATTTTGGTCGTGAACGTTGGCCCCGACGATCAGGACGTGGGCTTCGGTTTTCTGCGCACGGAGGGCGTTTCGCCCGAGATCTTGGAGGCGCTCATCGACTTGGCGGTTACTATCGGCGTCGAAGGCTGGGAGGGTCGGCCGGTGGGCTCCTTGTTCGTCATCGGCGACTCCAACAAGGTGATGGAGCAGTCGCGGCCGCTGAGCCTGAATCCGTTTCAGGGCTATTCCGAGGACGAGCGAAATCTACTCAACCCCGAGGTCAAGCGGGCTCTGCGGGCATTTGCCGTGCTCGACGGCGCGTTCGTCTTGCGTGAAGACGGCGTGGTTCTCGCGGCCGGGCGCTATCTCAACTTCGAGGAAAAGGAAGTACGCATTCCCCTCGGCCTCGGCTCCCGCCACATGGCTGCAGCCGGGATCACGCACGAAACAGAAGCCATCGCTGTCGTCGTATCGCAGACCTCCGGCACCGTACGCGTCTTCCGCCGCGGCCGCGCCGTGCTAGAGCTAGCATCCCGCGTGCGCCGCTCGTAGTTAGTTGTTAGCCGCTCTCCTCCCTCCACTTCTTTGTAGATGCATCCGGGAAAGCGGCGCTCGGCCTTCGGGTCCCCCGGCCACCCTGCCACCCCGCTCGCTTCGCTCGCCCTCGGCGGGCATACGCGGGGGCGCTCCTCGGCGGCCGCATGCCAACGGCCGCACTTCGCGCGTCCATGGCACGCTCGGCATCCGGGTCCTTACGCGACTCGGCGGACCGGTCGCGGGCCCCAGTCCCGACTTGCTGGCGCGCGAGCGGAGACGTTCGCGGCGCTCGTCTACGCCGCCGAGGAGTCGTCCCCCGCTTACTCGCAGAAGCCGAGCGCCGCCTTCTTCGATGCTTCGATCGTGAGTGACCTACTGTCGAGGCCGGGCGGCGCAGA
>CAZTTW010001059.1:0-2115 GCA_964616265.1 uncultured Myxococcales bacterium
GTCTGCCCTTTTCCATGGCCACCGGAATGATGGCCGCCACGTCGCGGGCGTCGACGAAATTGATCCCGCCTGGCGGAACCACACGCACGTCGCCGGCCAGGAACGACACCACCTCGCGCGTGGATCCGATGCGCTCGTCGCCGGGGCCGAGCAGAAGAGCCGGGTTGACCATCACCAGCTCGACCTTGTCCGCGCAAAACTTCCGTGCCGTCGCCTCTTGGTAGTACTTGCTCGAGTAATATCCCCAGCGCGTGATGAGCGGCAGCGGTGGCGGCGAATCCTCGTCGGGCCACTCGTCGTCGCGCTCGGAGATGGCGATGGTGCCGCTGGTCGACGACATGACCATGCGCTGGACGCCGGCCTTGACCGCGGCTTGGCAGACGATGCGCGTGCCGTCGACGTGCACGGTGTACATCAGGTGCGCGTCCTCGGGCTTGCGCGAAACGAAGCCCGCCAAATGATAGACGTGCGTAACGCCATCCATGGCGCGCGCGACGTCGGCCTCGGAGGTCACCGTTCCGATGACCACGTCCACGCCAAGCGCGTCGAGCGCCGGTGTATTGAAGAGCGACAGGACGCGGATGTTCGCAGCATCCTCGCGCTTGCACAGCTCGTTCATGAAGTGCGAACCGAGAAAGCCGGTACCGCCCGTGACGAGAATCTTCACGCGATCCTCCCCGCGCTCTTCTTCACACGCGTTTTGAACGGAGGCGGCACCAGCGTGCCGAGCTTTTCGCTGTTCCACGCCGCGCGCACGCTCTCGGCGTCGAACCTCGGCGTAATGCCGTCGCGCAAATTCTCGATGATCCGCTGGGTCAGCGCCGAGCACAGACGCCAGGCTTCTTGGTGGGACATGCCGTGGGTAATCTCGCGCAAGAAATCAATGGTCAGGAACGGCCCGAAATAAACGCCAAGGTCGCGCTTCTTCGGAATGGTCGCGCCCACCGGCATGGCGGCGTGCGCGCCCTCGATGTAGGCGGGCAAAACGCCAACGTCGGCATGAAGCGCGAGGTAGCCGAGGCTCGGCAAGAAATCGACCATCTCGCCCGTGCGCGAGCGCGTTCCCTCGGGAAAGAGCACCAAGCTCTTCCCGTTTCGCAGAACCTTCTCGGCGATGCCCAGCGATTTACGGATGGATCCGCTGCGTTCCATGGGGACCAGATTGGTCAGATTCTTGAAGTAGGCGCGCCGCCACTTGTTCTTGAAGAAGTAATCGGCCGCTGCCAGCGACGCCAGCTCGTGGCCCGCATCGCCGAGCGCCACCTTCAGTGCGCCCATATCCAGGTGCGACGAGTGATTGGCCGCCACGATGAAGTTCGTGTGCTGCGGAATGTAGGCTTCACCGCGCACCTTGGTCTGAAGCGCCCGCGTGTAGAACAGTCGCTGCGCCTTGGCCAGGCCGCGCTTTCCCACCTGCGCGATGGGTTTGGGCAGCTTGATGTCGTCGCTCTCGTTCTCGGTTTCCGTCGCCTTGCGGCCGGCGCGCTTTTCGGTGGACGTCCCATGCCGCTTGCCAGTGACCAGATCGTAAAGCGAGGCCACATCGTGCGCGCTGGCGAACACCACGCCTTCGGGAACCTGCACGCCGGCGGTTTCGAGCCCGGCGGCCAGCTCGTTGTAGGTCAGGCTGTCGAAGCCCAGCTCGTCGAGCACACTCGACATGTGAACCTCGGCGTACGGCTTGCCGCAGGCGTCGGCGACGATTTCCAAGAACCAGCTGTGGCTGGCCTCGGCGTTGCGAGCGCTGCCCGTGATCGACATTTCGGTCTTGTCGGCTTGTGCTTTCTCGTGACGAATGCGCAGCTCGCCGCTGACGTCGCGACGCTTGACCTTGCGGGTGCTGGTGCGCGGCAGCTCGCCTTCCCAGAATTCCAAGGTGCGAACCCGCTTCCAAAATGGCAGCGACGTCGAGATGGCGCGGAAGTGTGCCTCGATCTTCTGTTTCACTTCGGTCGCCGACAAAGCCGGCTCGCGCTCCAGATCGGGCACCACGGCGCACGCCACGTGCTCGGCCACGCCGTCGGGCAAGCCGACGATCGACAGCTCTTTGATGTACGGGCAGTCCTTGTACAGATCCTCGATCTCGTCGGGATAGACGTTCTTGCCGTTGGCATC
>CAZTTW010001060.1:0-2114 GCA_964616265.1 uncultured Myxococcales bacterium
GCCTTCATGGATTGGGCGACCCAACCCAATCCCTTCCGTCGTTTCGAGGGCGCTCCGCGGCTGCCCCTGGATCTCGTCCCGGTCGGAGACCAGCCTAGGTACCAGCCCGCGTTTGTTCCGGGAAGCATCCCGCCTGCACGGCTCGGTCGCTCCTCGGTGTCGCAGCTCTTGCAGGATTCTCTGGCGCTCTCGGCCTGGAAAGAGTCCGGCGAGGCGCGCCGGTCATTGCGGGTCAACCCGTCGAGCGGCAATCTCCATCCGACCGAGGGCTATCTCATCGCAGGGCCCATCGAGGGCCTTCATGCGAAGGCAGCCGTGTATCACTATGCGCCCTACGAGCACGCGCTTGAGAGACGCGCAGACCTGTCCGACCAGGCCTGGGCCGCTCTGGCTGGCCAGTTACCTTCAGGAGGCGTGCTCGTCGGACTGACCTCGATACATTGGCGGGAGGCATGGAAGTACGGTGAGCGGGCCTTTCGTTATTGCAACCACGACGTCGGACACGCCATTGGCGCCCTCACAGTCGCCGCCGCAGGGCTAGGTTGGCAGACGCGACTGCTCGAAGGCGTGACCGACGTCGAGCTGGCGCGCCTTCTCGGCATCGATAGTCAGAGCGGGAGCGAGGCCGAGCACGCCGACTGTTTGCTGGCTGTCTATCCGCAAGACGTGCCACAAGGCGTGTCGGGGGACACGGCCTTTCCGATGGACCAGCAACGCGCGTTCACGATCGGCGACGTCACGCGCGAGCCGCTCCGCCCCACCGAGTGGCACGGGGTTCCGAACCGCCTCAGCGCCGACCATCGCCAGAGTTGGCCGGTCATTGACGAGGTGGCGGCGGTCACGCGCAAGACCGAACCGCCTTGTGCTGGCTTCTGGGATGCCTCGCCCGCGAGATCGTTGCTTGCCCTCGGGGATTCAAGCCTGGCCCTGCGGCGCATCGTTCAGCAACGGAGGAGCGCGGTAGCGCTCGACGGCTCTACCAGCATCACCCTCGAAGCTTTTTGCCAGATCCTGCTCAAGGTGTTGCCCGGCAAGGGACGGATCCCATTTGCGACATTGCCTTGGCGGCCCCGCATCGATTTGTTGTTGTTTGTGCATCGGGTGGTGGGCATTGTCCCCGGCCTGTACGCTCTCCTGCGCGATCCAATGCGAAAGGAGACCTTGCAGCCGCTGATGACGTCCGGTTTCAGTTGGACCGTGCCGGATGAATGTCCGGCCTCTCTTCCGCTCTTCCTGCTAGAGGCTGGCGATGCCCGACCGATTGCCGCGCAGACGAGCTGCGAACAGGACATCGCCTCCGACGGGGTGTTTGCGACGGCCATGTTGGCGGACTTTCGAGCCCCGATTGAAACCCTTGGTCCGTGGTTCTATCGACGCCTGCACTGGGAAGCCGGAGCGGTAGGCCAGCAGCTGTACCTCGAGGCGGAGGCGGCCGGCATCCGCGCGACTGGCATCGGCTGCTTCTTCGACGACCTCACCCATCGGACCTTCGGCATCCAAGACGATCGCTTTCAGGTCGTGTATCACCTCACCATGGGCGGCGCGCTCGACGATACCCGTATCCAGACAGCCCCGCCTTATCGACATCTCCAAAACGCATGATGAGCACCACAGAGCCCCCGCAACCCGTCTTCTGCGTCGTTGAGTTCGTGCCCGGAAGCCGCGTCCACAAGGAGCGTCCTCATGTGCCTGGTCTGGCTGTCGTGCAGAACGGGCCACCCGGAACCTTCGTGACGTTTGTCGATGGTCGCAGCGTACCCCTCCCGACCGATCAGATCGTCCTTGCACAGGACGAAGGCGGCGCCGCTCGGGTGGGCTTCGGCGGCATGCGCTTCGAGGGCATCCACAAGGGCTTGCTCACCTTCCGTCGGGTTCGAGACCTCGTCGCCGAACACGAGCTGTCCCCCGAGCGCGGCCGTCGCATGACGCTGGATCCGAGAATGATCGCGGCCGTATTCATGGAAGGACGGCTGGCCTGGGGAAGACCGCTGGCGGGCTGAGCCGAGGTAGCGTGGAAGATCCCTTCGGTCACCTGTGGACCGTCGCTACCCAAACCGAGGACGTATCGATGGAAGAGATCGGCCGTCGCGCGGCCTTCCTGGCCAAGAACTGTG
>CAZTTW010001061.1:0-2114 GCA_964616265.1 uncultured Myxococcales bacterium
GCATTGGCAGCACGTTCGAAAGCGTCGCCCTCTGCACCACCTGCCACTCGCTCGGCGGTCAGCCTTTCCTGGTGCGCGCGAATCCAGGCGAGAGCTTCCCTGGCTGCCGTGGTCTCCGGGGTGGGCCGTTCGAAAAGTCCACGAAAGCCTTCTTGGGACTGCGCTCTCATTCGAGCGAGGTGATGCTCGCGTTGTGGCTTCGAGAGATGCTTCCATGCGAACAGGAGCATCTCCTTTTGTCGAGCACTGTCGCCCCGTAGCGAGTCCGGTTGGAGCGCGTCCGTGGTTCTGACTTCCGCGCTGGCAAGGTGGAAAAGGCGCCAATTCCGCTCCATCAGTCGGGCAAACAAGTCGCGTGTCGCAAATGAGCGGCCGAAGCGGTTGTCCAGCGGCACTTTGCCGAGGTCGCTCAAGGCAGCTCCACGCAGCAAGAACGCCACGGGCGACAGACAAGCCACCTCGCGCGGCGGACTGTCGCTCTCGCTTTCGACCGACGTCCACTTGAGTGAGGGCGCGTCGACCTCGATGCGACCCACCCTTCGGGCGGCTGGAAAGTAAGGGCTCGCGCCGATCGAGACGGAGACATTGCCTTCCACTCCTGCGACCTCGGAATGGTGCTGCAAGAATTCCGTCAATTGGGCGAGCCAGTGCGTGTGAGCTTCACAGTCGGCGTGAATGACCGCAATCAGGTCAGTGCTCGAGCTGCTCACACCGAGATTGAGTCGCTCCGACCAGGTCGAGACGGTTGGCTCGTCAAGGCGATGGATGGGGATGTCACTCTTGGTACTGCTTGAATCGCTTTGGTTGCATTCGCAGGAGATCAGAAGCACCTTGTCGGGTTTCACAGCGCCTGCCACCAGCGATTGGACGCAGGCGGAAGCGTCGCGCACTTCCACCCCATTCGATTGCTTTCCGGGGAGCACGATGGCGCAAAGACTAGGGCTTCTCATGGTTGAACGGTTCGGGCGAAGCCGTAGCTTTGCATCGTCTTTTCCAGGTTTTCATCGGGATGAAAGCGCGAGGAGAATGCACGTGCCTTCTTGGCCATCGAGGAGGCCAAAGTCGTGTCGGAGAGTAACGTGCGGATCCGCCGGGCCATGGCGTTTACGTCGGCTATTTCGACAAGGTATCCTGTGTGCTCGTCGTCGATGGTCTCTTCGGGTCCGCCGCAACGGGTAGCGACCACCGGCACGTTCCGCGCCATGGCCTCGATGATGGTGAGGCCGAACGACTCTCGGGTCGACGTGACCAAAAGAATGTCCGCGGCGTCGTACACGAGCAAGACTTCGCGCTGGAAGCCCAGGAAATGTACGCGATCGGCCACGCCGAGCGCCTGCGCTTCTTCTCGGAGTTGCTGCTCGTAGCTGGGATCGTAGCAACCGCCGCACAGGATGAGCCCCACATCCATTCCCTGCTCGCGTAACCGGGCCAGGACCCGCAAAGCCGTGAGCTGGTCTTTGGATGCTTCGAGCGTTCCAATCACTGCCACGAGGCTGCGCTCCGATGGAAGGGCAAGAGCTTGCCGGGCGTCCGTGCGCGCGACCCTCGGGGCTTCGAAGTACGTGGCATCGATGGCCTCTGGTAGTACCTCGACGTCGGGTGCGCCGCCGGGGAAGAGCGCCGCAAGCTTCCTCGAAGGAACGATGACCTTGTCCGAAAGCATCCGGATGAGTCGCATGGTTGGGGCTATTCCCAACGTTGGAATCAGAGTTTCGGTCGGATAATACTCTCGAACGTGCCAGACGTGGCGCAGGCCTGCAAGCCGTGCGGCGATTGCCCCCGTGGGTACCACCGACGTCGTCGTGCCAACGGTTTCGACGCCCAGCTGGCGAAGCATTCTGCTCGTGCTCCACCCAGCCCGAAGGCTCCGCGCGAGAAGGGCCCATCGGTCTGTGAGCGAAAAGGCTCGCCCGACGCACCACCAAGCATTGGGTACGGTTACAAATTCGATTCCCGCGTTCCCGAGCTCTTTCGCCAGTGGTCCTGGCTCATTGGGCAGAATGACGAGCGGACGAAGGTTGGCCTTGGCCATCCCTTTGGCAAGCCGAAGCATACAGTGCTCGGTACCGGCGATGTCGTTCGAATGCGAGACCAGCGCAACCGAGAAGTGTTGG
>CAZTTW010001062.1:0-2110 GCA_964616265.1 uncultured Myxococcales bacterium
CCGTTGGTGACGTCGGAGAAGCCGTTCTTCTCCAGGACGGCCTTGGCCAGGCCAGCGCGATGTCCCGATCGGCAGTAGAGAACGACGGGGCGTTTACGGTCGCCGAAATCGGCCAAGTGCTGTTCCACCTAGTCGACAGGAATGTTGATCGCGCCCGGATAGGCTCCCGAGGCAAACTCCACCGGCGTGCGCACGTCCACCACCAGCGCGCCAGCCTTGATCTTCGCGTGCAGGACGCTGGATCGGCCCTCCCCGCGCGGCACGCGAACGTCAGAGACAGCAAGGCGACAGTCGGCAGGATGGCTACGATGTATTTCGTCGAAATGGCTCCTTCTCTTGACCGGCATGCGCCCACGAACGCGGACGATTTGCCAGGACACGCATGGCATTGCGTGCCGCGATCGAACAGAATTTCCAGCATGAGCACCCCTGAACACCGCGATCACCACGGCAATCCCGACGACCTGAAAGCGTACATCGCTAGACTGGACGATCCCGGGCGTGACGAGTGGCAGCGCCCCGATGTTGTGCTGGCCACGCTCGGCATCACCAAAGAAAGCGTGGTTTGTGAGATCGGAACCGGGACCGGTTATTTCTCTCTCCGCTTGGCGAAGCAGGCTGCGTGGGTCTACGCCATCGACGTTGAAACACAGTTGCTGTCTCTTCTGCGCGAGCGCGCAGCAAGCGCTAGAGTGCAAAACCTGACGCCCGTGCTGGGGCTGCCCCTCGACCCGCTGATTCCACCAACGAGCTGCGACCTGATATTGACGGTAAACACGTTCCACCATGTGCCGGAAAAGGCCGCCTACCTGCGGCGCCTGCAACAAGTACTGCGCCCGGGTGGTCGCTTGGCGATCGTCGATTTCCACAAACGCGAGTTGCCGGTGGGACCGCCCGTAGATCACAAGCTCGCTCGTGAAGAGTGTTTGGAACAGATCCGCGCCGCCGGACTGCAAGTGCTGTCCGAGCACGACATCCTCCCGCACCAGTATTTTCTGATCACCGCTGCCTGATCGGCTTTCAGGGCCCGTGTCTGCCTGCACGCGACAGGTAGAGACGCCCAGCAGGGAATAGAGCGGACAGCTCCCCAGTAGCCCAGTAGCCAGAGGGATCAGGCCGAGATAGCCGAGGGCGGTGTGCGGCCCCAGGAACGTCAGGCTGAGCGACCCGAGACCAAGACAACGCGCAACATGCGAGCCAATGTGCTACTCTAGTGGCCATATGGCCACTAAACAAGACGCAAGCCTTTCCCCCTCGAAGAGGCCACGAACCGCGATGATTCGCAGAATGCCGCGGCCACCTGGAGACGATGTAGGGGCCGCCGCGATGGCGAAACAAGTTGCAATGAACTTGCGGGAGATGCGCAAAGCTCGAGGACTCTCGCTGGATCGGCTTGCGGTGGCGTCCGGTGTCAGTCGGGCCGCGCTCTCGCAGATCGAAACGCAGCGAACGAACCCATCCCTCGGCGTTTTGTGGAAGATCGCAGCAGGACTCGGTGTCCATTTCGCCGAACTCGTCGGCGTTACAGCCCAGCACGTCGCCATTCTTCGTCGGAATGAGGCCCAAGTCCTGCGTTCCTCGGACGGAACACTTGAAAGCCGCCCCCTGACGCCAAGCGGGGCTTCACCCTGGACTGAAGCCTACGAGCTGAATCTGGCCGCCCATGGCCGGCATCTGTCCGAGCCTCACGCCACGGGCACCCGTGAAGTCGTCGTCGTGCTGGACGGGCAGTTGCGCATGCGCGTGGGCGACGAAGCCCATGACCTGACCACGGGAGACGCAATTTCGTTCATCGCCGACCAGCCACATGTCTACGAGAATGTCGGCAACTCGAACGTCCGCTGCCACGACATCATCATCTATACCCGCTAGAACCCAATGCGCTTGCGTCACGACGAGCGTCCTGTATAATAGACATATTATCGACTTTACGAAAGGACTCTTCCATGGCCACGTTCAAGGACAACTCTCTGTCGATCGGGCGGTCGCCGCTTATCCAGCTCAATCGGGTGGTGCCGCCAGGTAGCAAAGTTTTCGCTAAGATCGAGGGACGCAACCCAGCGTATTCGGTCAAGTGCCGATTGGGCGCGGCTCTGATTTGGGACGCCGA
>CAZTTW010001063.1:0-2109 GCA_964616265.1 uncultured Myxococcales bacterium
TGGCGCTGGACTTTCGGGAAGCGGCACCGTCGGGCCTAACCCAAGAAAGGCTGGGCTCAACGGGAATCCCGCCACAGAGTGCCCTTTCGGTTGGCATCCCAGGCGAGGCGCGGGGGCTTGCGGAAATCGTCCGCCAGTACGGGACTCTTCCGTTTTCCCGCTGTGTCGAGCCAGCCCTGCGCCTTTCGCGCGGCTTTGTCGTATCGCCGTGGCTGGCTAGCCAAGTGCACGAAGAGATCGAAGGCCATCCGGCCTCCGGCGCGAAGCTGATCGGGGCGATTTTTTCCATCGACGAAAAGAGCGCGATCAGGCTACGGGCCGGCGACCGCGTTTCACGCCCTGCCCTTACCGCGACCTTGCAGCGCCTGCGCGACCAGGGCGCTGACGCCTTCTACCGGGGCCCGATTGCCGACGCGATCGTCCGCACCGTGGCCGAGGCCGGCGGCGTCCTTTCAGCGGCAGATCTGCGCGACTACCACACGGTCGAGCGTGAGCCGCTGCGCACCGTCTTCCTCGGCCATCGTATTTTGACGATGCCTCCGCCGTCGGCCGGTGGAGTCATCCTGGTCGAGGCGCTCGGAACGCTTGCGGCGCACGTGAACGAATGGAACCGCACGGCCGGCCCAGTGCAACCGGAACACCTGCACGCGGTCGCCGAAGCGCTGAAACATGGCTTCGCAGATCGCGCGCAGTTCCTGGGAGATCCAGCGTTCTCTCATGTTCCACTTGAACATCTTCTGGACCCGGCCTACCACGCCACCCTGCGCATCGACCCGGACCATGTGCTCGCCCACCAGGCGTATGGCAGCGGCCTTTCGACGGTACCGCAACCGGCGCGTGACGCAGGTACGGCGCACCTCTCGGTGATCGACCAGAAGGGCAACGCGGTCGCGCTCACCACGACCATCAATCTAGGATTCGGCGCTCGCCTGGTCGCCGCGGGTGTCGTCCTCAACGATGAGATGGACGACTTCGCCCCCGCGCCGCATGCGCCGGACGTCTTCGCCCTGTCGAGCGGCGAGGGCAATCGACCCGCACCGGGCAAACGGCCGGTCTCGTCCATGTCCCCGACCATCGTGCTCGGCAGCCACGGCGTCGAAGCCGTGCTCGGTGCAGCCGGTGGGCCGCGCATCGTTTCGGCAACCCTGCAAGTGCTACTCGACATTCTGGTGTTCGGACTTTCGCCCGGCCAGGCGGTGGCGCTCCCGCGTATCCACCATCAGTGGGAACCCGACGTTCTCGATTACGAAGACGGGCTTCCGGAAGCCGTGTTACAGGCGCTGAAGCGCAAGGGCCAAGAGCCTCGCCTGCACCCGGGAATCGGAAAGGTGAACCTGATTGTGCGGTCCTCGAACGGTCTCGACGCAGCTTCGGATCCGCACTCTGGCGGACGCCCGGCCGGGCTGTGAAAAATTCGACGCCCAACGAATGCAAAAGAAATGCTTCCTTCGTTGACGGCCGAGTCCGCTCAAGTGTAGGGTTTGCCCCCGAAACTCATGACCACGACCATGCCAAACCCAATGTCCGGCGAGCTTGGCAGCGCCCAACCGGCGACCACCCTGCTCGGCAAGGGCAGCGAGTTCGAAGGCAAGCTTTCGTTCGAAGGCACGGTGCGCGTCGATGGCAAGCTGACCGGTGAGATTTTTACCGATGACGTGCTCATCGTCGGCGAGGGAGCCGAGGTCAATGCCTAGGTGACGGTCGGCTCGATCGTCATCCAGTGAACAGTACGCGGCAACATCACGGCGAAGCGCTCGGTCGAGATTCACAGCCCCGGGCGTGTCAAAGGCAACATCAACACGCCGTCGCTCTTCATTGAAAAGGGCGTCGTCTTCGATGGACAGTGCCAGATGGATGCGAGCGGTGCCGCCGACATGCCGCCACCATCCCGCCATGGCAAAAAGTCCGCGAGCAGCGCCCCGAGCTCGAACGGCGGCAGCTCGAACAGCTCCAGCAGCACGTAGCCGAGGTGGAACCGAAGTGCATCTGTTTCTGACTCACTTGCAAGCAACCACGACACTACTTGCTACCGCCCCCCGAGCCGAGGAGAGCCAGCTTCTCGACATCGATGGCAGCGTGGTCGTGATGCTGGGCATTTTTCTGGTTCTG
>CAZTTW010001064.1:0-2103 GCA_964616265.1 uncultured Myxococcales bacterium
TGATGGACGCCGACCTGCAAGATCCGCCAGAAGTCGTGCGCGAGATGCTGGCCCGCTGGCGCGAGGGTTTCGAGGTCGTCTACGCGGTCCGCGAGCGGCGTCTCGGCGAGACGTGGTTCAAGAAGATCACGGCCACGGTTTTCTACCGCATGTTTCGCGCCATGCTGGGCTTCGACGTGGCGTTGGATGCGGGGGACTTTCGCCTGATGAGCCGGACGGTCATCCTGACTTTGCGTTCTCTGCGCGAACGCCACCGCTTCATCCGTGGCATGGTGGGCTGGATCGGCTTCAAGCAGACGGCCGTTCGCTATACGCGGCACGAGCGTTTTGCCGGCGTCACCAAGTACCCGCTGCGCAAGATGATCAGCTTTGCCTTCGACGGCATCACGTCCTTTTCCACGCTGCCTTTGCGCACGGCTACCTGGTTGGGCGCGCTGGCTGCACTCTTGGCCATGGGGCTTGGCGTGTGGGCGTTCTACGTAAAGATCCACGGCGTCTCGGCGGTGCCGGGCTGGACGACCATCATGATTTTGGTCGCGCTTGGCTCGTCGGCGCAGCTGCTCGTGATCGGCATCCTGGGCGCTTACGTGGGGCGCATCTACGAAGAGGTGCAGCGCCGGCCCCTTTACACGGTGGCCAAGGAAGTGAACTTCGTTCCTCTCCACGAGGACCAAGGCGAATCGTCCCGCCCTCGGCAAGGAAACGGGGATCCGACGACGTGAGCGCCACCCAGGGAGCTTGCGACGACCTGGCGGAAGCCTGGCGCCCGCGCCTTGCTGCGGGCCTTTCGGGCATGGCCGTGCTCGGGCTCGTCGGCTTTTCGCTTGGCCTGTGCGGTTGGGAAATTGAGGCCTCGAAGCGGCTTTACGACTTCGCGATGTCCAACGGCCCGGCCAAGGGCATCGGGCTGGGCGCCGTCAAGCTCGCGGCTAGCTCGGCGTTGGCGTTTCTGCTGGCCGCGCTCGGCCTTTTGGCTTGGCGGCAGCTTCTGCGCGGGGACGTCATCGAGCGTCTGGGGCGGCGGCTTTCACCTCTCGGACTGGCGGCGCTGGCGCCGCTGCTTTTCCAGTGGCGCTTCTGGCAGGGAGCGCGCGAAGTGGTCTTCTTGCTGCTGGTGCTGGTGCTGGTGTTCTCGGCGCAAAAGCTGTTCTCGGTATCGTTTGCGACCGAGCCGGTGTTCGGTCGACCGCGCTGGCTCGACCGCACGCTGGCGGGTTGCGCGGCGGCTTTTCGCGCCCACCGGCACTGGCTGCCCTTTACCCTCGTCGTGCTCGCGACGGCCATCTACGCCACCTACTTTTCGTATTACACCGTCGTTCACCATCGCAACGTCCTGTCGAGTAGTCTCGACCTGGGCCTCGAAGAAAACGTCATCTGGAACGCGCTTCACAGCGGCGCTTTGTTCAAGACCACGCCCTACGGCGGCCCGACAGGCAACCTTGTGGGCGAGCACGCCGCGTACCTGAGCTACGTCATTGCGCCGATTTACGGCCTTCACCAAAGCGCCGAGACCATCCTGATCTTGCAGTCCGTGCTCATCGGTGGCGCCGCGATTCCGCTTTATTTGGTGGCACGCAAGTATCTTGGGCCGTGGCTGTCGTGCTTGATTGGCGTGCTTTACGTGCTCTATCCGCCGGTGCACGGCTCGAACCTTTACGACTTTCATTACCCGCCGCTGGCGCCGTTCTTTCTGTGGTTCACCCTCTACTTCGCGCTCAGCGGTAAGACGGTGCGCACCTTCATCTTCGCGGTGCTCACCCTGTCCGTGCGCGAGGATGTCTCGATGGGCCTGGTCATTGGCGGCCTTTTTCTGATGCTGACCAACCGCCGCTCGCGCACGGGACTTTACTTGGCGATGGCCGGTGCGTTCTATTTCGTCGCGATGAAGCTGGTCATCATGCCCATCCAGCGGGGCGGCAGCGAAGCCTTCATCCATCAGTACGCCGGGCTCGTGCCCGAGGGAAGCAAGGGCTTTAGCGGCGTCATGAAGACCGTGCTTGGCAATCCCGCATTCACGCTGGGCGTGATCCTGGAAAAGGACAAGCTCATCTACCTGCTCGAGATCTTTCTGCCGCTCGGCTTTTTCCCTCTGCGGCGGTCCAT
>CAZTTW010001065.1:0-2102 GCA_964616265.1 uncultured Myxococcales bacterium
GCACCGCCGCTACCGTCCCCTGCCCCGCCCACCGACGCGTCGGGGTTAGCGTTCATCGGCGAGCTATCGCTACACGCGAACGTGAAGAATAGAAGCACGAAACAACCAACCAGGCACGCCAGCTTGTGCATTCGGAAACCTCCGAACGAATCTTCGGTGATTGGTTGACCAGCGTCCAGGGGTACGAATGGTCTTGGCTACCTGCGAAGCGATCTGAGTCACGCGTGACTCGGCCTACGGTGAATTCAGCTTGAGGACGCTCTTGCCCTTGATGGTGCAGGTGGTCTCGGCTTCGATCGACACAGCTTTGCTCTTCATGAGAACCTTCTCCTTGCCCATCTCCAGCGTGCTGGCACCGCCAGCAGCAGCGGCGGTCACGGCAGCAGCGGCGATCGCAATACCGCCAGGGAGAATGGAAAGACCGCTGCCTCCGCACAGAAGATTGATAGCCGTGGGCGAATTCAATGTGATCATTCCTGCCTGATCGATTGTCGCCATCGCCCCACCCGCCTTCATCGTAATCATTCCCGCCGAGTCGACCGTCACGTTGGTGCCTTCGAAGGTCATCGTCGTTGCGGCCTGGATCAGTTGAAATCTCTCGTCGGTGGTCAACGTGTAGGCCAGCTTGATGTGCTCCGTCTTGTTCTTTTCGACGGTCAACGTTTGCTCGCCGTCTACTTTGCGGAAGTGGTCATCCGCATAGATTTGGGTGACCTTGCCCATCACGGTCTTCTGGTGCGAGCCGTTGATGACGACATCGTCTTTGTTCTGGGCCTTGTCGATGCCAATCGTCGTGGTCCGGTCGCCCTTGATGACCGTGTCCTCGTCGTTGCCGACCTCGATGCTGCGATCCACGCCGACATTCAAGGTCTGGTTGTGCTTGACCAGGGTGGACATGTCCTTCTCGGCCTGAATATGCAGCTCTTCCTTGCCCTTCAAGTCCTCGAAGCGAATCTCATTGAAGTTGGCGCCCGTACCGCCCTTGCTGCTGCGGCTCTTGATTCCGCTTTGGGTTCGATTGGCAGGTAAATCGTAAGGCGGCGTGTTGTCGGCGTTGTAAAGACGGCCCGAGATCAGCGGGCGATCCGGATCGCCGTCGAGAAAATCGACGACGACTTCCTGACCGATGCGGGGAATGTGAATGGCGCCCCAATTCGCGCCCGCCCACATCTGGGAGACGCGAATCCAACACGACGACTTCTCGTCATGCTGGCCCAAGCGATCCCAATCGAACTGCACCATCACGCGCCCCAGGCCTTCCGGATCCGTCCAGATTTCCTCGCCGGCCGGTCCCACGACCAGCGCGGTTTGGGGACCGTTCATACGTGGTTTGACCGCGATGGCCTGGGGACGAAATTGGACCTGACTGTCGAGCAGCGTGTAGGTTGCCTTGTAAGGCTCATCACCGGCGGTTGTCTGTCCCGTCTCGTACTGATCGATCGTCATACTGTAAGAGGCCGACACAATCAGATACTTCTTCCCGAAGTCTTCGTCCTTCCAAAAAGGGAAGACATCGCCATCGCCTGCGTGACCGGGGCGCAATGACACCAGGTTTCCCACGCCGAGGCCCATGGTGTTGCCTTCGACTTCAAGGATCGTATTGGCAGCATAGTCCGCTTGAACCCGCTGGGTAGATTCTTGGAGAGCTTCTTCTGGATCGAACAATCCACCCGGATAGTCGTAAGCCTCATAGCGCAAACCGGGCGCCAGCTCACTCGACTGCTGTTCGCCAAAGCGCGCCTGCTTCGCCCGTAGTTCCGTCGGATCGTAGCCGCTGAGGACAGTATGACGGCCTGGATACAGAGCCTTGCGGGCACTGAGGGACCAGAAATGCTCCTCCATCCCCGCGGCATTGCGTTCCTTCGGAAAGTAGGACACCGAGTCGTAGGGCTCGACTGTCTTGTGAGCACGAATCGAGTCGGCAAGGACCAGCGTGTGGTTGGTCTCTTCGTGCTCGAAGAAATAGTAGATTCCCTCCTCTTCCAGAAGACGCTGCACGAAGTTCAAATCGCTCTCTCGGTATTGAACGCAGTATTCACGCTGGCGGTAGGCGTGGTCTTTCACCGTTCCAGCTTCGACGACGGTTCTCTGCGAAAGCACGT
>CAZTTW010001066.1:0-2098 GCA_964616265.1 uncultured Myxococcales bacterium
CGCACCAGTGGGGACATCATCTATTACGGAAATGCGCCTAGTATCAAGAACGTGCTCAGCAACTTCGATTCGGCCCAACATCCAACCGCGCAGAGCCCGGGACACTACAACGATCCCGACATGCTAATTGTCGGCATGTCGGGGTTCACATTGGCCCAAAACCGAACCCACATGGCCCTGTGGGCGATCTCGAGCGCTCCGCTTCTGGCCGGCAACCAGCTCGACACCATGAGTGCCGACACGAAGGGCGTGTTAACCAACAGTGAGGTGATCGCGATCGACCAGGATCCGCTCGCCAAACAGGGGACCAAGGTCAGCGACAGCAACGGACTGCAGGTCTACAACAAGGTGCTGTCGGGAACCGGCCGACGGGCGGTGCTCCTGCTGAATCGCAGCTCTGCAACGGCAACCATCACGGTTAAATTTGCCGACATCGGTCTGGGAGCGACCGTGTCCGTGCGTGACGTCTGGGCCGCCACGGACCTGGGCCAAAAGACGACCAGCTACGGCGCCAGCGTCGCTTCCTACGACTCCGTTCTCCTGCTCGTCACCGACGGCGCCGCTCCGTAGTTGCTCCGGCGGAAAGACCAAGGCACCGCTTGGTGAAGAGGGGTGGAGTCGGCGAGCGGTGTACACACGGAATGAATTCTAGAGTGGAACATTCCGGTTTCTCGTGGGTTTCGCTGAGTAAGACGACATGGGGCTCACGGGATTCACGCCTCAGCTCTTTGGCTCGTTTTCCACGGTAGGCTCAAAAAGGGATGAAGTTAATCCGAATTTGGGACCGGTTCCGGCGAAACCGTCGAATCGATTGTGCCTACACGTCATCAAAGACGGCCTAGGAGGGTTCGGTATGCAGAAATTGACTGGTCGTTTGTTTCCTGTCCTGACCGCGGCGCTCGCCATAGCGATGGTGGCTGTCGCGTGTTCCGATTCTGGCAATAGCCCCCAAACCGACAGTGGCACGGGCCCGGGGTTGGATGGTTCCACAGCCGTTGACGGCAAGTCGGCTGACAGCGCTCCAAGTCCGTCGGATACGTCCTCGGCGATCGACCAGGCATCGCAGCCTGACGTGGCGGCCGTCGACCTCGCCGGCAAGGATGCAGCCGCCAGCGACGGTCCCGGCAAGGACAGCAGCATTGCGGACGTGCCCATCGATGTGCCAGCGATAGACGGCGCAGGTGTGGATGGCGGAAACGCTCTCGTGGCCCGAGGTAAGTACCTCGTAAACAACGTGATCGCTTGCTCGGACTGTCACACGCCGACGTTGCCCTCGGGCGCTCCGGATATGAGTAAGTTCCTGGCCGGAAATCCAGCCTTCGTGCAGCTTCCGGACGGCGAAGCTCTGCCGTCGCGCAACCTGACCCCGGATCCGACCACCGGTCTTGGCAGCTACACCGCCGCCCAGATCAAGCACATGTTCCTCGATGGTATGACGGTTCGCGGAGTTGACGCCGGCACGCAGGCGCTGAATCCGACCATGCCGTACTACGTGTTCCACAACATGGCGAGTGACGATGCCGACGCCATCGTGGCCTATTTACAGTCGATTCCCGCCGTGCACAACCCGATTCCGCCGCGATCGCCGGCATTCGATGTTCCCGCACCTGCGAACTACCTCGACCCAACGACCATCCCGACGCCAGCGACGAGCAATCCGCAATACGCAAGCGCGATTCGCGGACGCTACCTCGCGACGGAAGCCGGCGTTTGTATCGAGTGCCACACGCCTCACCTGACGAGTGGCCCGAACGCCATCGACACGAGCAAATACTTCCAGGGTGGTGAGGACTTCAGCGCGCTCTTTGCGTCCACCCTGAAGATTCATCCGGTCTCCGCGAACCTGACGTCGGATCCGACGACCGGTCTCGGTAATTGGACGACCGACCAGATTGTCACCGTCCTCAAGAAGGGCGTCGACGATCAGGGCGCGGGGATCTGCCCGCCCATGCCGGTCGGACCGAACGGCGCGTTTGGCGGGCTTACGGACCAGGATGCGCTGGACATCGCCAATTACATCAAGTCGTTGCCGCCGGCCGTGAACAACGTGCCGGATATGTGTTCGTGGCCGCCCACACCGCCCGTGGATGGTGGCAGC
>CAZTTW010001067.1:0-2098 GCA_964616265.1 uncultured Myxococcales bacterium
CCGAGGCAGCGCCAGGAGGTGACTCGCGAGGTGTACGCGTACCTCCAGCATCACTCGCAGCGCTATCTGAGCAATAACTTCGCGGGCGCGTTGGTGCACCGGATCACCGAAATGTCCCAGGGCGTGAACATGACCCTGTGGACGCTCATCTTCGACTTCTGGCCAGTATTCATTACCTTTGGCGTGTCGGTTGCGCTGCTGATTGGTGCCAACCTGCGCCTGGGAACGATTGTCGGTGCGTGGGCGGTGGGCTTTATTGTCTGCTCGTTCTTTCTGGCTATGCGAAGCCGACCCTTTTCGTTGAAGTCGGCCGCGGCTCGCAGCGAGACCACCGGCAAGGTGGTCGATTCGGTGACGAACCTGTCGAGCGTGAAGCTGTTCGCGCGTCTGGCCTACGAGCGCTTGTTCTTGGACCGCTATCTCGATAGGGAAATCCAGGCAATTTCCGTTTCCCTTCGCTACACCGAACGGATTCGTCGGTTCCAATTCCTCGCGGCGGTAATCTTGAAGGTAGGCGTCCTTGGGTACGCCATCACGCTGTGGTCGCGTGGCACGATTGGCGTGTCCGAGTTCGTGATGGCTACCAGCATGTCACTCTTGCTCATCACCGAAAGCCGCAACCTGAGCCGGCGCTTCCTGGAATTCTTCGAGTACGTGGGCAACGTTACTAACGGCGTGCGCACGCTCGTCCAGCCTCACGAATTGGTGGATGCGCAGAACGCACGCGACATTTGCATCGCTGCGGGAGCCATCGAGTTTCATTCCGTGGACTTTGCCTATGATGGCGCCAAGAAAATTTTCTCGCAGCTGTCCGTGGCTATTGCGCCGGGGCAACGAGTCGGGTTGGTGGGTGCATCCGGGTCAGGGAAATCGACCTTTGTCAGCCTTATCCTGCGCCAGCACGACCCGCAGTCGGGAGCGATCACGATCGACGGCGTTGACCTGCGGGCGTTCACGCAGGAATCGCTTCACGCCCAAGTCAGCCTTATCCCGCAGGATCCTAATCTGTTCCACCGTTCTTTGCGCGAAAACATCCGCTACGGCAAGCTCGGCGCCACGGATGCGGAAATAGAGGCTGCCGCTCGTCGCGCTCATGCCCACGACTTCATCGCCACGATTCCCGAAGGCTACGAATCCATGGTGGGCGAGCGTGGAGTGAAGCTGTCCGGCGGACAGCGGCAACGCATTGCCATCGCTCGCGTGATTCTGAAAGACGCGCCCATTCTGATCCTCGACGAGGCTACCTCCAGTCTCGACAGCATCACCGAAAAGCTCATTCAGGGCAGCCTGGACGACGCGATGAGGGGCAAGACCGTCATTGTCGTTGCCCACCGTCTGTCGACCATCGCCCATCTCGATCGCATTTTGGTGTTCGAGCACGGACGCATCGTCGAAGACGGTCGCCCTGCGGACTTGATTGAACGCAAGGGCGCGTACTACCGCCTTTGGCAGGGGCAGGCGGATGGCTTCTTGGTGGCAGGCTCGCCATCGAACAGGAATGCGCGGATGGCTCTGGATGAGGGAAAGTCCGGATCCGCGTCTCTCGACGAGGATTCTCCGGAGCTTGAGGATGGCGACGCTCCATTCGTCCGTCCCGTCCCTGAACTTGTCCGCTCCTGAACGCGCTGTTGCTGGTTCGGAAGCAGCGCTGTTGTTGGGATGTTGCATTTTCAGCAACGGCGATCCTTAAACCCTATCGACCGTGGTGTTGTCAGCCGCGCACCGGTGCTGGGCATGTGCTGAATTTGCAGCAGACCGTCTCGAAGCGGCCAAAGCTTTACGTGTGTTTCGCTTCCGCCCTGATTGGCCCGCGAATTGCTGATAGTCGCGGTCACTAGGCTCTCGTTCGAGACAAAAAGGTAAAGCGATACCGCAACGACCAAATCGTTTTGCCTCGACCCAGAAAGGACCCGCCCACGAAAATGAAAACCCTCCGAACGCCGCGTCGCCGCGGCCCCCTGTGCTTCTTGTTTACAGCGTCTTTGTTGTCCGTGCCTGTCCAGGGCCTCGCCGCGGAATCCGACGGCCGGGCGAGCCCTGGATTGAAGTCGGAGGAGGGGGCGAAGGTTTCGCCAAACGCGGCAGATGCCGAGATCGC